>JALOAP010000539.1 GCA_023228745.1 Dehalococcoidia bacterium
TTGTGCCTTAACTGGACGTGTTGGGGACGTCTTTGAGGCTGAGACGTCGGGCCTTAGCCGGACGTGTTGGGGACGTGTTGGGGACGTTGACGTCGGGCCTTAGCCGGACGTGTTGGGGACGTGTTGGGGACGTGTTGGGGACGTTGACGTCGGGCCGGACGTTAACGTTAATTACAACGTCGATGTAATTGGGTGGGGTTTCGAGGGGTGACGAGTGGCGCTCCACATCCAACTATTTAACATTGAGCGGTACACTACCTTGTAATTTAATATTACATTATTAGATAGCTGGCCACCACCCGACCAGCCACCGGCCCTTGTGTAATTTAACATTACATTATAGATAGCTGACCAGCCGCCGACTCTTGTGTAATTTAATATTACATTATTGGATCGCCGGCCACTGGCCATGATATAGTCCAGGCCGCCGGCATTGTTTCACTGTGCCATTTTGTTGCATCATACTGTAACATTATATTACATTACAATATTGTAATTATCATATTGTCAATGATATTAACATGTTAAATATTGGCATAGTTATTGCTTGGTATAGAGTATCTATTCATCTTTATACAGGAGAGGTCACAATGGGAACAAAGAAACAAAAACAAGTAAAGGTAATGGATGGTATGTTGTTTAACTGGAGAAATGACCTTGAACAGCAAGCAGGAGTCAAGAAAGCAGGAGACAAAGTACGAAAGCATACGAAAACTTTGTATGCCGAAAGGTTGGCCGGAATGAAGCTGTATTTTCCGGATAATGTTGAACAGCTTCTGGATGATTTAGAACTGGTTAACGGTTCATGGGAATCTGAAGACAGGAAGCCTGTTAACAATTGGCAAACGTCATGCGGAAAATGTTGCCGTGAAATAACCAGAGGAAAATATACGATTATTTTCCCGAACAAACGAGACAGTGAAAGAGATGGTAATTGGCGACCTTCGTTTACCCCGGTCGAACAAAAGGACGATAGCCTGTCCACCCAGGTAGGCGAATTGCTCAAAAACCGGATTAATAAAAACGATTTAATCGACATCATTAAGATGGTAGTCATCGCCGAGGAGTCTTTCCGCAAAACACAAGAAAAGCGGGCTGCTGAAAAGAAGGCGAAGACGGAAAGGATGAAAGTCCTTTCGAATGAGTTCGCCGTTTATTGTAAGGGTATCGAGCAGGAGCATTACAATGTAGCTTGCACCAATGCTCGCGCAACGCTGGAAGAACTGAAGCGCGGCGGGGCTCAAGTAGAAGTCACTGAAAAAACTGTGGCGGCCTTGGCGGAAAAAATGATGGGGTTGTAAGGACGAGGACAGGACGAGGACAGGGGCGGCCGTATGGCCGCCCCTGTTGTATTTAATACAAAGGACAGGGGCGGCCATACGGCCGCCCCTGTCCTTTGTCTTATATAGTGTAGAGGACAGGACGAGGACAGGACAGAGGACAGAGGGCAGGACAGGACAGGACAGGACAAGGGCAGTGATAAGATTAAATTATTTAATATTAAACTATCCTTTAAAGGATTCAGGACAGGGCAAGGACAGGGCAAGGACAAGGCAAGGACAGGGCAAGGACAGGGCAAGGACAGGGCAAGGACAGGGCAAGGACAAATAAGAAATAAAAACAATAAGTTAAAAAATGAGTCAAGAAAAATCCGCCTGACGTAATAAAGTTAAATCAGAAGGTTAAAAATGAAGATAAAAGAACCAACAAGAAAGGACAGGATAAGACATTATCTTTCTCCATTACATGTTTATTGCCGAGTAAGAAAGCTGTTCGGCAACAAGCGAGCATTAAGAATAATGCAAACCTATGAAATCTTTTACAGGATAATTTTATGAACACAAAGATACGACGTAAAGGAAAAATACTGCACAAAGAACCGGCAGGCCCGCCGTGGTGGGATATTTTAACCACGAACTATCCACTTGACTTTGCAAAGTTCCGCCCTAAAAAATCAGAAGAAGATTTTGTCAATGATTCGCCAGAATATATTGTCGATGACCGGCAAGGGCGAACCATGGCGCGTGGATTTCAAAACAAGCGGCAAGCCAAGGAATTTATAAAGACGTTAACGTCCCCGCCATATTTTATTCGAATTTACCATCCCCGAGTGAAAGACGTTGAGCAGGAAAATTCCGATCGGCGTCAACGAAACCGAATAAATTATCTTTCTTCCGGCCGGCCAAAATAATAACAGTTTAAACTACTGTTAAAATTGTAAAAAATAACAAATAAAACAAAAAACTTTATTTGTTACAACCTAAAAAACACCCAAAATTTATTGAAGAAATTTAATAACTTACAAATTTCTTCAATAATTTTCACTAAGATTTCTTAATACTAAGACATTAAACTCGCAAAAAACGAGTTACTTCAACTAATTATTAGATACTTTCGGAATTATCTAATAATTACGATAAGTAAGCCTGGAAAAAATTCCTATTCCCGAAATTTCTTAGGAAAAATCAAAAAATATCCAATGATTTTCCCTAAGATTTCCTACCGTCAAAAACCCCACATAATTTGCATAAATTATCACATTATGCGACATTGCTTTTGCGCGCACCTGTAAAATGAGAAAAATTCTCAAATCGCTCGCAAACCGCGCATTTTTTGAGCAAAAGTATATTTAATTTCTAACAATGTCCGATAGTTAACTTTTTTTTTTTTTTAAAAGTATATTATGCGCCAAAA
>JALOAP010000540.1 GCA_023228745.1 Dehalococcoidia bacterium
CTCCGATATAAAGGTGTCCGCCTCTGTCGGCATACCGACCTTGTTGATCGCGTCAAGATATTTTGGATCCCCGGTCATGATGTACTGATAGCCGAGTTCCCCCACCTGGTTCTGTTTCACGCCGATGTCGAAGGACTGTTTCACCCTCTGGGTGAGGGTCGATCTCTTCATGGCCGCCTGCGGGTTGATCTTCACGCCCTGGTCTATCTGGTCCCTGTAACGGTACGCCGCCGATGGGGATATGTTCAACGCCTGCGAATCGACAAGGGCCTGTACCGCCTTCGCGCTCTCCTTCTCAGGGTTGTCGAACAGGCCGAAAACCCTGTCCATGAATGACGGGCCTTCCCATGACTGGATTGTCGGGCCTTTCGCGGTCGGTTTGTCGAGTTCGATGGAACCAGCGTCAACAACCTTCGGCTGTTCCCTGTCCAGTTCTATCGAGCCTGCTTCGATGATCTCAGCCATTATTCCCCTACCTGCCATTTACCGTTGCCTAGGTCATAGACGGGTTTTCCGTTCTTATACCCGACAAGGGGTTTGCCCTTCTGTGTTTGTGCCTGTGTCCCCGCCAGTTCTTCCCGCCGTCTTTTCGGGTCCGTCTTGTCCGGCCACGCAAAGTCGAGCCATTCGCCGATAAGCCCCTTCTTGTAAGGGGCCGTCAGTTTTTCGTAGTAAACACTAGGGTCTTCCTTCGGGTTCGCCTTGCGCCACTTCTTGAAGGCTTCGACCTGTTTTGCGTACTCAAGATCACCCTCCGGCCCCTTGCCGAATAACCCCGCTTTCCTGTCACGGGAAAGGTTGTCATATATCGCCTTTTCTGCGGGGTCCTGCGGTTCCTTGAGGCGGGTCCATCTCTCATTGATCAGTGCCTTCCCGTCATCATGACTCAAGCCCTTGCCGATGGTGTTCAATATCTCATCGTCGGTGACGCTCTCCGGGTCGCGGACAATGCGGGAATAGAGCCGAGTTTCAATCACTTTGTCCGTCCTGTATCCCTCGGGGTCGGTCGGTTTCTCCCTGATCTTCTTTATCCAGTGTTCCTTTGAGTTCTCACCCGTGGGGTCAAGGTTCGACCGGAGAATGTCCGTTTCCTTCAACGCGCCGTTCACGTACCGTTCAACGAAGAGGTCGCCCGTGGCCTTCTGCGCCTCCTTGACCTTCTCCTTGGCGATGCGCTCCTGCTCCTTCGCCTGCCTGTCCACGTCGCGCCCGTATGCCTCGACGCTTGCCTTGGCCCGTGACGCGAACTTGGCACGCTTCACAGCGTCCACGTCCTGGTACATTTCAGGGTTGTTCGCATCATTCAACGCGGCTCTGGGGTCGTTGTACAGCTTGTTCTCGAAGTCCAGTTCCTGCGCGGTGCTGTTGAACGTCCTGATAAATTCCTCTGCCTTGCCGAGAGAAAAGACCTGCCGGTCGGCAAGTTCCCGGACTTTCATTTCATAGCCCTTGGCGATTATCGGACGGTAGGCTGGGTCTGCCCCGACCCACATCTTGATAGCGTTGTCTCTCAGTATGCCGTGTTCCGCCTCGCCGGTCTCAACGATTGCCTGCGCCTTCCGGGCCCGGATGAACACCTGCGACTGGAAGGACGTGTTGAGGTACATCTTTTCCAGTGCCATCTTGACGGCGGGAGATGATGCCTGTTCGCTGTATTTGTTCCACGTCTGGGTAAGAAACTCCTTCGCCTCACCCTCGAAATTATCGTAGTCGTTGCGCTCCTTGAATGTTGACAGGTAGGAATCAACGTCCGTACGGAACTGGTTTTCGAGCCTCAATGCCTCGACGCTCTCCTGTGCCCGCTTCTCGTAGTGGTTATAGTCTGCTATCCTCTTTCCGAGATCGGCGGATGCGTCGGCCACCTGTCCCCACATCCTCGCCTCGCCCGCGTTGGGATCGACAAAGGGGCGCTCATTGACGGGTGCCTGTCCCGTCCCTGCGGGCATACCGACCTGAGGCTGAAACTGCGGTATTCTAGGCATCTATCCCCCTATCCAAAATAGTCCCGATAACTGCCGTTCTTGCTGAAATATGTACTCCCCATCTTACCCAGACCGGACAGGAGCGTTCCCGTCGCGGAATAATCGGCCGTGCTCTTCGCCACGTCCCCCTGATAGCGGGCAAACCCGGCGTTGCTTCTCAGGATGTTCGCCTTGTTCTTGAGGGAGGTCGATTCAAGATCACCCGCGTACCCCGTCATAAACCTGTCCATGGCGGACAGATAGGCCGTCTCATTGAGGTTAAGAAGGGGTGAGCCTGAATCGATGACAACGCCCGCCTTCGCATAGCGGGATTTCTGGAAGGACAGGAAGCGCCTGTGCTCCTTCGCCTCCTGCTGCACCTTGTAGTTCGTGGACAGTTTGACGGCCTCCGCCTGATCTTCCAGCATCTTCGCGTTGTACTCGTTGACCTGCGCGTTGTACTCCGCTGCTTGAAGCGCCGCGTAGCCTGATTGCGTCTGCGCCTTTGAGCCCATTACGGAGCTTATCCCTGTCAGCGCCATTGACGCGAAGGGAAGGACGGACATTACCCCGGAGCCGATAGCCGCCAGCGTTCCCCCGCCTGCCGCAACAGAGCCTAATCCTATGCCTGCTCCAACCGTGGGAAGTGCCGCCGCGCCTATGCTTCCCCCGAGGATTGAGGCCCCGGCTGTCGCGCCGCCGAAGGCCGCCGCAGTTCCACC
>JALOAP010000541.1 GCA_023228745.1 Dehalococcoidia bacterium
GTCGTTGTCCTTTACTGAGATGGTGAACCCGTTGGCCTTGAGGGCCGTGGCCAGGTTGCCTGACTCCCTGAGTTGAGCGAGCTTCTTTCGCGCAAGCCAGAGCCATTTTTTGCTCCGGTCGCCGTCAGGAGTGATCCCCATTTACAATACCCCGCCAGACTGGCACCCCGCCGCCCCGGTTCTGGCTACACCTAAACTTGCCGCTGAAGCAAATGCTGACTCTCCAGAAAACTCTATCCCGCAAATGTCAGCTTGGTAAGTAGGTCCCGCACTCCTGCCGCCGAGGGCATACCCTTTGGCAACGGAGTTTACCCCAGCCGCGTATGTCTTTCCCAGGGAGAGCACTGCGCTGGATAAAAATGCCGCTTCCGAAGAGAAGATTATTCCGTCAATTATCTGTGTATACTGCAGGCCGCTGGCGTCGCCGCCCATGGCGTAACCTTTGGCGGTAGAATTGACAGCAGATGCCTCAAGTCGGCCGGTACTCAATGCGGCCGCCGGGTTGATCGCTGTCTCGGTGGCAAAATCGAGCCCGTCTATTTCAGCTGAAAAACTGTGCCCGCCCATAGCGTAACCCTTGGCGTCTGAGTTTACACCTTTCATCCAATACCGAGCAGTACCCAATGTAGCCGCTGGATTTGTTGCCCCTTCAGTAGCAAATATGATTCCATCAATTTCATTTACAGCGAGACTTGTGTACCCACCCATCGCGTACCCGACCGTTGCAGAGTTTACGGAAGCAAGATTCTGACGAGCTACAGCCAGTAGGGCAGCTGGGTTTATCGCTAACTCCGTTGCGAACTCAATCCCATCGATCTCTTTTGTTGGGCCGCCCCCTCCCATGGCGTAACCCCGGATGTCGGAGTTTACCCCTGCAGTACTTGTACGTGCAACAGCTAAAACTGCAGCTGGATTGACGGCCGCATCGGAAGCAAACTCAAGCCCATCTATTTCGCTTGACACTGCGGAGGTCGCATACCCTCCCATGGCAAAACCCCTGCCGGTCACAACCAAGGTATAGTAGCACGTGCTCTCTTCCTGCAATACATGATTGTTCCAAAAGCAGAATGGCATATCACTTCTCCACGATCATCTGCGTTTTGACGTGCTCCAGCATCTTTGAGAACTCACCGTTGTTCTTGGTGATCAGGTCAAGAGAATCGATGGCGCCGGTGACGCCTTGCACCTGGCGCTTGAGCCGGATCTCGAAATGTTGCTGCTCCGCTGCCTCGAACTGCTCCCTGGTGAATTCCGGAAACTTCTGGATCTCGCCCCACAAAGTTGCCACCTCGGCCAGGGCGTCGTTCACCATCTTGGTAATGTAGTTGGTCGTAGACTGTTTCTCGGCAAGGTCGATCTCCAGCCGGCGGCGAGTGAACTTATCAACCCCGTTTCCGGCGAGCTTCTCCTGCAGTTCCTCGATATCTACCTCGCGCCGCTGCAAGTTGAACCGAGCCTCGTTCAGGGCATTCAGGCGGTCAGCAAGCCGCAGGCCCAGGGCGCGGTACGCCCGTTCCGGGGTGTACTGCGCTTCCATTACGAACTTGCGGTTCTGAAAGTCGGAGTTGCCGAAGGGGATGGCGAAGAACCTGCGGTCGAACTCTGAAAGTACCTGAGATACGTCGTTCATAATGTCACGCTGTAAAACACGCTGAACCTCTTGACGCCTGGCTCAGCCTGGCAAGTGGATTAATTGCCGTATCAGTAACAAAATCCATCCCGTCAATCTCCCAAGATAATGAACCTGAGAATCCGCCCATACAGTACCCTTTTACCTTTGATGACAACGTAGCATTATAAACCGCGCGCTTAACTTTTAATGTTACCAGACTCGCCGCTACAGTTTCTGTAGCTATACTGAGCGTCTCGATAGTGTCGTAGTAGCCTACAGTCGTTATAGGCCCTCCGCCCATTATATACCCAGCTCCTGGAGCCTCTGTTCCTCCGGCAGCAGTTTTGGCAACAACTAACACACTTGCGGAAGTACTTGCCGCCTCAGTAGAATGTGACAATTTTTGTATTACGTCAAACGTGGAGAGTCCATTTCTTCCTCCAGCAAAAAAACCAGTTGCTGCCGAATTAATAGACGCTGGTGATCCCACTGCAGTATCAGCTACCGCGGATACTGATGAATTTGTTTCGGTAGCGAATATAACTGCTTCGATTGTTGTATCGTCATTGCGAACCCCTGCAAAAGCGTATCCTTTCGTCAAAGACTCTGAGCTTCCGGCAGACCTTAGATCTGTTGACGTTGATATTGCTGTTGTAAATGCAGTAGCTGTAGCAAAATCCCAGCCATCAATAGAATTTCCATGCACAGGGGCGTAAATATCGTACCCGCCAAGAGCGTATCCTTTTTGCTCCTTTCTGGCGTTGACAGCAGAATGCAACGTCCTTGGGTTTGGGACTGTCTGCTGGCCGAGGCGATAGCACGACTCAGTATCAAAAGTAAATTGGTCTATGTAGTCACCGATACCTACGCCATATACTATCCCTATCGAGAAAGGATCCGCCTCAAATATACACGTCCCTTCTTCTTGCAGGGTATGATTATTCCAGAAACAGTATGACATTACGCACTCGGCATGCCAATGGCGTAATAGTCAATCCGCTGTTCCTCAGTGGCAGTCAGTGAGGTGCTGGCCAGTAGCAAGTCGGCGTTGAGAATGCCGACAGATCCCT
>JALOAP010000024.1 GCA_023228745.1 Dehalococcoidia bacterium
CTCGCGCGCGAAATCGACCAGGACCGCCGCGCGCTCGATCTGCTCGATGCCCGCCACGAGGCCTGCGTGCGCTCAGCCGCCCGGACCGGCGAGTGGAATCGCCTGGCCCCAGCACTCAAGGATCTCGCGCGGCGGTATCGCGAAGCAGCAGCTGCCCTTCGCCAAAAACAGGATCGCTTCAACATCGAAGCGCCCTCCATCGCACTGGAGCGGCCGGGAATCTGGGTCGATCATCTTGTCGGGAGGCTGGCCGCCCGCCTGCGAGAAGCGGGCGCACCCGACGATCTCTGCGCTGTCACAACAGACGAATAAGGGGGACTCCATGGCACTTCGAGACCAGATCCAGGCAGATCTCGCCGACGCGATGCGGGCGCGTGACGAGACGCGGAAGTCCGTCCTCCGCATGCTCGTCGCGGCCGTCCACAACGCCGAGATTCCCGATGCCCCCGCCGATGGTGCGGAAACCGGCGAGCGCCAGCAGGTCCAGCTCGACGATGATGCCGTCGTCGGCGTGATCCAGAAGCAGCTCAAGCAGCGCCGCGACAGCATCGACCAGTACCGGAAAGCAGGCCGTACGGACCTCGCCGAGAAGGAGGAAGCGGAGGCGGAAATCCTCGCCGCCTACCTGCCGAAGCAGGCCGACCGCGAGGAGATCGAAGCCGCTGCTCGAAAGGTGATCTCCGAAGCCGGCGCAAGCGGCCCGCGTGATATGGGCAAGGTGATGCCGGTGCTCACGAAGCAGTTCGCCGGCCGCGCCGATGGCCGCATGATTAACGAAGTCGTGCGTGGCCTCCTGAACTCCTGATGTCGTTCCGGGCGGTGCTGTTCGATTGGGGTGGCACCCTCGTCCACGATGACACCCTTGCGCCCGGCGTTGCCGCTCGCGCAGTCGTCGGCTGTCTGCGCGAAGAGCTCGGCATCGATGTGACCGCGGAACGCTTCGAAGCCGCCTTCCAGGAAGCGCTCCCGCCATACATCCCCGGCCAGTCGCTCGACCATGTCCTGCGCATCGACGATGTCATCGCGCGGGCGCTTGGGGCGCTCGGCGTGGCGACAGCGCCAGTCGTGCTGGAGCGCTCCTGCCTCGCCTTTTCGGCCGTCGATATCGCCGCACAGGAGGTGTTCGATGATGCGCGGGCGCTGCTCGCCTCACTGCGCTACCGGGGGTACCGGTTGGCCGTTGTTTCGAACACCATCTTCCCCGCGCGGCTGTTCGAACATCGCGTGCGTGCTGCCGGGTTCGCCAGCTACTTCGATGCGGTGATCTGCTCCGCCGACGTGGGCCGGAACAAGCCGCACCCGGCGATCTACCAGGCCGCGCTCGATGCACTCTCCGTCGCAGCTTCGGAGGTGCTGTTCGTGGGCGACCGCCTCGATCCCGACATCGCTGGTGCGGAGGCAGCGGGGATCGCCGCGGTGCGCATCGACCGCCGTCGCGACCGGTCTGATCCCGCGACGCGAACCATCGACCGCCTATCCGGGCTGAACCGTTACCTCGGCGAAGGAGTGCGTAGCTGACTCCCCGGGTCGTACCCCCGCGCTCTGATACCATCAACGACGTACGATGATTCGACGCCACCCGCTACCCGTGGTTTCTGGCCTGCAGGCGGCACTGTTTGGGCTCATGCTCGCGGCAGCGGCCGGGCTCCTCGTCGTCCCGCTCGTGCCCGAGTCACAGGGCGTCTCCGAGGGCGACGTCGCCTCGACGACCCTCGTCGCCGAGCGCGCAGTCCAGTACGAATCACAGGTGGTGACGGAACTTCGGCGCGAGGAAGCAGCCGCGAGCGTCACTCCCGTTCGGCAGCGCGACCCGGCGGTCGGCGAACAGAAGCTGCAGCAGCTTGCACGCGTGCTCGCCGATGTCCGTACGGTCCGGCAACGCACGGACGACACAGCCGAGCAGCAGGTGGCCGAGCTGGCTACGCTCCCCGGCGCCGCATCGCTCACGCAGTCCGCGCGCGAGGCCGTCCTGTCGCTCGACTCCTTCGCGTTCGACGAATATGCCCGGCTCGCGGGGCAGGCGATCACGACGATCATGACGGAGCCCGTGGCCGCCAACGAGATCTCCTCGCGGGTCGATGAGTTCCTGCGCACGAATACAGACCAAATCCCGACCGCCGGGCTGGAACGGGCGCTGCGCGAGACGCTTGTTGGCTCCGCGTCGATGTCCCCAGAAGACCGGCTGCTCGTCCAGAACTTCCAGGTGAACGAAGAAGCAACGAAGGCGCAGCGCGACGCAGCCCGCGCCAATGTCGCGCCGGTCATCCAGACGTTCACCGTGGGGCAGGTCATCGCCAGCCAGGGCGAGACACTGGACGCCGCCGACATCGAGGCCCTGCGCCGAACCGGCTACCTGACCGAGGGCTTCGACTACTACCGGGTCGCTGGCGGCCTCGTCTTCTCCGCAGGCTTCGGGGCGCTGATCGCCGCGTATCTGTACAACATCCAGCCCTTCCATGCGCCACCGACGCGACGGCTCTTGCTCATTGGCTTCGCGTCCATCGCCGCGCTCGCGGCGGCTCGCGTCACGCTCCCGGTGTTGATGCCCGACCACCAGGGGCACGCCTACGCCTTCGCGCTCCCGCTCGCCGCCGCTGCGATCATCAGTGCTTCGTTCGCCGACCTGGCGTTTGGCGCCATCGTGGCCGTTGCTGTGGGCATGTTCGCCGCGGTCATCGGCGTCGTCTCGCCCGACATCGCGGGTTCAGGATTTGTCAGCTCGGTGGAATCGCTCGAACTTGGTCTCGCCTACATGGCCGGTGGGCTTGCGGGCGCCGTGTCGGTCCATCGCGCCGAGCGCCTGAGCCGCTACATGGTGGCCGCCATCGCCGTTGCCCTCGCGACCGGGATGGCGGTCGGCGCCTTCTGGCTCGTGGGCGAAACGCACAGCCGCGAGACGCTTGGGTGGCTCGCGCTCGCCGCCGCAGTCAACGGTGTCGGCTCGGCGGTGCTCGCGGTCGCTGCGTTCGTCTTGCTCTCGATGGTCTTCGGCGTCACCACGCGGCTGCAGCTCATGGAGCTCGCCCAGTCGGACCACCCCCTCCTGCGCCGCCTCCAGGACGAAGCCCCAGGCACGTACCACCACAGCATGATGGTCGGCTCCCTCGCCGAGCGCGCCGCCGATAGCATCGGTGCGGACGCCCTTGTCTGCCGGGTCGGCGCGTACTACCACGACATCGGCAAGCTCGCGCAGCCACGCTACTACGTCGAAAACATGCTGGATGGCGCGCCAAGCCCGCACGACGAACTCAGCCCGCAGGAGAGCGCGCATATCATCCGCGAACACGTCACGAACGGCCTCGAGATTAGCGCGCGCTATCGCCTGCCCGGCGTCGTGCGCGATTTCATCCCGCAGCACCATGGCACCCGCCTTGTGACGTTCTTCTACCGCAAGGCGGTGCAGGCGGGCGAACAGGTGGACCCGGCACCGTTCCGCTACTCCGGCCCGCGCCCGCAAACGAAAGAGACGGCCATCGTCATGCTGGCCGACTCCTGCGAGGCGATCGTCCGTGCGAACCAGGATGCCGGCCGCCCGGGCATCGACGAGCTTATCGACGCGACCTTCGCCGAACGGCTCGCCGAAGGCCAGCTCGATGACTGCGACCTCACCATGCGCGAACTGCAACAGGTGGCGCAGAGCTTCAAGGCGACCCTGCGCGCGATCTACCACCCGCGCATTGCGTACCCGCAGCCGACACAGGAAGAGATCGAGCGCGTTGCGCGTGCCGAGCCCGTGACCGGGGATCGGTAGCCGCGCGAACCTTCCCCGCCGATATCGCGTGCGTGCTGGCGAAGGTACAGCCGCTCCCAATAACCGTACCTGCCGAAGTAGAGCACACCGGCAATGGGCGGCCACAACGAGGGCAGCAGCCCGCCCGTCAAGCCAATGCCGTGCTATCCTCGAACGAGCGGTGCCACCGGCTACCGACTCCCGATTACCCGGCTCCCGCCCATGCGTTTTGCCATCGTCCGATTCCCCGGCACATGGAGTGACCGCGACTGCCAGCACGTCCTCCGCGACGTCCTTCGCCAGCAGGCCGATATCGTCTGGCACCGCGAGACGGACCTCAGCGGGTTCGATGCGGTGGTGCTCCCCGGGGGCTATTCCTATGGCGATTACCTGCGCTGCGGCGCCATCGCCCGATTCTCCCCGATCATGGAGTCGGTCGCGAAGTTCGCAGATGAAGGGCGGCCCGTCATCGGCATCTGCAACGGCTTCCAGGTGCTCTGCGAAAGCCACATCCTGCCGGGCGTCCTGATGCGCAACGCGAGCCTGCAGTTCCGCTGCGAATGGCGCCACATCACGTGTGCTGGCGCGGATACCCCCTGGACTGCGAGCATCCCCGCGGGCGATGTTCTGCACATCCCCATCAGCCACGCGGACGGCAACTACTTCGCCGATGCGAAGACCCTCGAACAGCTCGAGGACACGAACCGTGTCGCCTTCCGCTACTGCGATGCCGCCGGCAATGTGACCCCGGATGCGAACCCGAATGGCAGCGTCAACAACATCGCCGGGATCGTGAACGAACGCGGGAACGTGCTCGGCATGATGCCTCACCCCGAACGCGCCGGCGAAGCGATCGTTGGTGGCACCGACGGCAACCGCATCTGGCGTTCCCTCATCGAACAGGCTGTCGCGACCGTCGCCTAAGCAGCATCAGCCAGTGGGGCGCTGCACGCCCGGCGAAGTAACGATTTGCCGCGCCGGATTGCGCGCTGGTATAAACTCGCACCGGTCCTTGTTATAGGACCGCTGAGGGCGCGGGGCGCGCCAAGGCCCGGCCCGGAGGAACTGTCCGATGACCACCACGTCTGCCGAGTTCGCCATGGCCGGGGGGGCGTATCCCGTCGAGGTGCAGGTCGAGCCCCCGGTCGAACAGAACCGCCTCAGCGTTCTGCTCCGCATCATCTTCGCCATCCCCCACGCGATCATCATCAGTGCCCTTGGCTACGTCGTGGGAGTCACCGCCTTCATCGCCTGGCTCATCATCCTGTTCACGGGCAAGTGCCCGCCCGGGCTGCTCAAGTTCCACGCCGGGTATGTGCGTTGGGCGGCGCGCGCATATGGCTATCTCGGACTGCTCACCGACAAGTACCCGCCGTTTTCGCTGGACGATGACCCGGCCTACCCGATCCGGGTGAGCGTTGCCGAAGCTGCCGAGGGGCGGAACCGCCTCACGGTGTTCTTCCGCGTCATCCTCGCCATCCCGCACCTCATCGTCCTCTCGATCCTGGGCCTGGTGGTCTACATCGTCGCCTTTATTGCGTGGATCATCGCGCTCATCACCGGTGTCGTGCCGGAAGGCATGCACAACTTCATCGGTGGGGTCCTTCGCTGGTCGACGCGTGTGAACGCCTACCTCTACCTGCTCCGCGACGAGTACCCGCCGTTCAGCTTGCAGTGACGGCGGAGCGAACCGCGCAGCCAACGGCCCGTGACGCTGTCCGGCGGCCACGCCGCCGGGCGTAGGCGCGCGGGCCCTAAGGTGCGAAGGCCCTAAGCTTGTCCCCATGACCGAGGACGACCGCCAGCCGCGCCCCGCCGTGGACGACGAGTCCATGCGCAAGGTTCCCGCCCGGCCGGCGGGCCTCCGCTGGAGCCCCGGTGCGCCGGATGCCGCCACGGGCAACCCCGAGGATGCGGAGCAACGTCCCTCCGCCGACCCGGGGGCGATGCCCCCCTCGGCGTTCGGGGCGCCGCCACCGCTGCCGTCGCAGGTACCGCCACCACTGCCGGTCGAGCCTCCGCCTGCACCGCCATCGGGTGGTGGCCCGCCTCTGCCACCGCGTTGGGAGCCACCCTCGCGCGCTGGTGAGCCCTACCCTATGCGCTTCGACGTCGCCTACCCCGAGCGGCTCAGCCGCTGGAAGACGCTTCTCCGCGCATTTCTCGTCATCCCCGCCTACGTCTTCGTCGGCATCCTGGACTACGTCGTGCAGGCGGGCTTCCTCGCCGGGTGGGTCGCGGTCTTTGTGCGGCGGAAGTACCCGCGGTGGCTGTTCGCGGGCCTCACGGGCGCACTCGGGTTCAACGCTCGCGTCGCTTCCTACGGCCTGCTACTCACGGACCAATACCCCAGCTTCGAAAGCGGCGAGCACCCGGCCCAGTTGGAGTACGCGCCACCACCGCAGGGCGAGCTGAGCCGCTGGCGAGTACTGCTCTGGAAGATCATGGTGCTCACCGGGCATTTCGTTGTGCTCGCCTTTCTCTGGCTCGCCGTCCTGGCGGTGACGGTCATCGCCTGGTTCGCCATCCTTATCACCGGCCGCTATCCGCGTGGCCTCTTCGGTTTTGTCACCGGCGTGCTGCGCTGGCACCTGCGCACGCTGGGCTACCTCGCGTCGTTCAACGACCGCTTCCCGCCGTTCGCGCTGGGCGCCGATGCCGGCCCGGGTGGCCGGGGCGCCGCCCTCGCCTCAGCCATCGCTGGTGTCCTGCTGATTGGTGGCTGCACGGCCGGCGCCATCACCGTGTCGGTGCTCGAAGAGGGCGCGAACAGGACGGATGTCGACTACGCCGCCCTGGTCGATGGCCAACCCGCGCAGACGTTCATCACCGGTGATTCGTTCGACCCCACCTTTGCCGTCCGGCTCGAACGCGCCACGGACCCCGCCGGCGACCTCCTCCCCGTGCTTGACGCGCCCGGCACCCGCGCGGTCGTCTTCCACTTCGCCATGCTCAACGGGACTTCCTCGGACCGCGAATTCTCGAGTTCGCGCGCCCGCCTGCGCATCGAAGCGGCGGATGGCGACCGCAAGTGGGTAAAGCCGGCGCTCGTTGTCGTCAACGGCGAACCCGCCCCCGGCGACCTTGAAGAAGACGAGGAGTCACAGGTCCGCATCGCCTTCCTCATCCCGCTCGATGCCGAGCTCCTGGAGCTCCGCGTGGATCCGCCCTGGCCGGCGTTCGGCGACATCAAGTACCAGTTTCGCTAGCGCGGCCTGCATCCGGGTCGCCCCCGCAGCCGTCTATCGCATCTCATTCGCCGGGCAGCCTGCTGCCGCGGCTGACCAGTCGCGGCCCCCGCAACACCGTGCGTGAGCTCCTTCATACTCGGCGGTGGCGCTCGGGAATACCCTACCGCGCAATGTTGGCTATGCCAGGGCGGGCACGCTTCGGACGAGCCAGGAGGGGACGATGTACGACGCCATTATCGTTGGGGCGCGCTGCGCCGGTGCTCCTACCGCGATGAACCTTGCCCGCCGCGGCCACCGCGTCCTGCTCGTCGACCGCGCCCGCTTCCCCAGCGATACGCTGTCGACGCATGCGCTGAACCCCGAAGCTGTCGCGCGTCTGAAGGGATGGGGGCTGCTTGGGCGCGTGTTGGAGGCGGGCAGCCGTCCCATACGCCAGTTCGAGCTCCACTGCGGCGATGTCCACGTCGCCATGCCCACTCCGCCCGGCGAGGCTATCATCCTCTGCCCGCGCCGCACGGTGCTCGATAACATCCTCGTCGCGGTCGCGCGCGAGGCCGGCGTCGAAGTGCGCGAGGAGTTCTCCGTACGCGACCTCATGCGTGACGACTCCGGTCGCGTTACCGGCATTGCCGGTGTCGACGAGCACGGCGATGCCGTGTACGAAAACGCCCGTATCGTGATCGGTGCGGATGGCCGCAATTCGATCGTCGCCCGCCAGGTGGACGCAGAGAAGTATCAGCAGCTTCCCGGCCTCACCTGCGGCTACTACTCCTACTTCGAAGGCTTCGACGACGGCGACGCGATGCGGGTCCAGTTCGACCGCAACCGCGCCATCTTCGTTTTCCCCACGAACCACGGCCAGACCTGCCTTGGCGTCGAATACCAGCGCCACCGCTGGCAGGCCCTCCGCGCCGATGTTGATGGCCATCTGCAGCAGGCATACGAAGACGTTGGCCTCGGCCAGGTCTACCGGAAGGCCACGCGTGTCGAACGCTGGCTCGGCATGATTTCACCCGAGTGGTACTACCGCAGGCCCTTCGGGCCCGGTTGGGCACTGGTCGGCGATGCTGGCTACCTGAAGGACCCCGTCCTCGGCATGGGCATCAACGATGCCTTCCGGGACTCCGATAACCTCGTCGATGCGCTCGATGCTGTCTTTACCGGCAACAAGGAATACGACGAGGCGCTCAGCGCCTACCAACAGCAACGCGACTCGGCGAGCTTCATGGTGAACCAGGTGAACTACGAATTCTCGAAGCTCGAGGTCACGCCGGACATGGTGCGCATGCTCCAAATGATGATTGTCGCCGAACCAGCCGCCTGACCGGGGGCCCCGCTCCGCATCGCCCCTCCGCTGGCGCAGGCGTCGCGCCGCCACCATCAAAAGGGCGATGCCCTCCCGCCCTGTGCCACGGGCAGCCGCGGGTTACAATAACCAGCAACCCTCCGCGGAGCCTGTCCATGCCCGAGCTCGGCCGCATCCTCACGGCGATGGTCACGCCGTATACCCCCGAAGGCGATGTTGACTACGCGCACGCACGCCGCCTTGCGAGTGCCCTCGTGCGCGCCGGCAATGACGGCATTGTTGTCACTGGCACCACCGGCGAAGCCCCACTGCTGACGGACGACGAGAAAGTGCGGCTCTGGGCCGAGATCAAGGAAGAGATCGGCGATGCCACTGTGGTCGCCGGCGCCGGCACGAACGACACGCGCCATTCGATCCATCTCACGCGGCTCGCCGAGCAGGCCGGTGCTGATGGCATCCTGGCGGTCGCGCCCTACTACCTTCGCCCTCCCCAGGAGGGCATCTTCCAGCACTTCCGTGCCATCGCCGAGAGCACCAGCCTCCCGGTCATCGTCTACAACGTCCCCACGCGCGTCGGGACGAACATCAACCTGGAGACGCTCCTGCGCTGCGCCGAGATCCCCAACATCGTTGGCGACAAGGAAGCGAACGGCGACCTCGAACAGACCGCGCAGCTCATCGAGCTCGCCCCGGGATTCAAGGTCTGGAGCGGCAACGACAACGACACCTTCCCGCTGCTCTGCATGGGCGCCTACGGGACGGTGAGCGTCACTGGCCACATCGTCGCGGGACAACACCGCCGGATGCTGAAGCATGTCCTTGCCGGCGAGTTCTCGGAGGCGGCGGCTATCCATCGCCGCCTCGTGCCGCTTACGAACGCGTGCTTCCTGAACGGAAGCCCCAGCACCATCCGCTACGTCCTCCGCCAGCTTGGGTTCGAAATCGGTGCCCCCCGCCTGCCCGTCGTCGAGCCTCCGGAGGAGGTCGGTGCGCGCGTGATGGAGGAAGTGCGCAAGCACTCGCTCGACGTCCCCGTGGGCGCCTGACCGTGTCCCGCGGCGGCGGGGATGAGTGGCAAGTGGTCTGGCGCGGCGACGGCGAGGCCCAGGCCGAAGTCGTCGCGGGGCAGCTTCGCGCCCGCGGCATCGATGCCCTTCCGACTGGTATCCGTCCCGGCTCGGCGGAGGGTGCGCTCCTTATCCGTTCCGGCACGTGGGCGATCTCCGTCCCCGCGCGCGACGCCGTCGCAGCCCGGCGCCTGTTGCGTCAAGCTGGCGAGGGCCCTCTTGTGATCGAAGGGGAGTCTCCCGGTAAAGGACTCTCGCGCGATCAACAGGCGACACTGGTGTTCGCAGCCCTCGGTGTCCTCGCCGTGGTTGCCTACCTTGTTTACGCTGCTGCGAAAGGAAGCCTCTGATGCGACGTGGTGCGACCATCCCGCCCGCAGCCACCGAACCCGTCTGGCAAGCCTCCGGCCAGGTAAACGCCACCGCAATCGTGGGACTCCTTCGGAACGAAGGCGTGGCCGCGACCCTGAAGCGCGTGGGCGATACCCAGGGCGGCTACGGCAAGTCCTTCTACACGGCCACCATCTATGTTCCACCCACGCAGTCGCGCGAAGCGCGGCGCATCCTCCGGGAGCACGGCGAAACGCAGTACATCGTCGACATGGGAGCGTTTCGTGGCATTGGCAATCGCTTCAGTGCCGCGAAGCTCGCGCTTTGGGGAGGGGTTGGTGCGGGCGCCTTCGTGGCGCTGCTCCTGCTCACCGGGCAGCTTTAGCCGCGAAAGCCGACTCCGCTCCGCTAGCCAATCCCCGCGCGTGACGTCAATTGTCGAAACCTGCTGCCCCAGAGAACCCACGCGCGGGCCAGCACCACGGGCGCAACCGTGGCTCCGAGCAGCGCGACCCCGCTCCATCGGCGGCAGCGCTGCCGCTTCCTGTGCCGCCGGTAACTGGGGCCGGCAGCCGCACAATGTGCCTCCCGCAGGAACATGGATGAGCACGCTGCACAGACCCCGTGCGACACCCGTTCGCCAGCTCCCTCACGCAGGGTGCTCCCGCACCACGCACACACGACGGCGATTGTTGCGTTTGCCATGTCCTCAGCCTAGTCCGGGAGGATCTGTCGTCCCATCGGGGAGAACCCCTACTGGTTCGCGGACGCGGAAATACAGCTTTCCGATTACATGGTAACCTTCGCGCCATGCCGCTTTACGAGTTCCAATGTGCCGCCTGCGGCGCTCGTGACGAGGTCTTCACGCGCGCCATCCAGGAAGACGTCCCGGCTCCGCCATGCCCCAAAGCGGGCGGCGAACCCGGCCACGACATGCGCCGCGTTGTCTCCTCGTTCGCGCGCCACCTCACCATGGCCGATAAGCTCGCCGAGGCCGAAGCGAACTTCGGCAAGGAGGTCGACGCTGTGATGGGTGGCGAACCGGACGTCGGGAAGTACGCACGCCGCTACGAAGCGCTCGCGAAGGACCTCCCGCCGGAGTAGCCGTGCGCAAGCGAGCGCTTCTCGCGGTGCTTGCCGGCGGGGCGCTGGCCATCGTCACCGCAGCCTATGCGCTCGTGCGCCTGCTCCTGCGCGGCGCGTTCGAGGTGCGGCCCTTCGAGCGCTCGTACGACGTCGAGGTGGTCGACGTGGCCGAGGGCCGCATCACACTGCGGGCGAAGCGCGGCGCCCCACCCGCGCTCTTCGATGGAGCGAGCACCTACGGCCTCGAATGGGATGGCGGCTATGGCAGGGTCGGGCGCCTGATCGAACGCGAGGATGGGGCGGTTGTCCGCGAGTTCGCGCCCATCAGTGGCTCGCCCGCCCCCGGTATGCTTGTGCGCTTCGATAGCTTCGCCTTCCCGTTGGACCCGCGCACCGCCCACGGCATGCACTTCGAGGAAGTGCACGTGCCCGGTGAGCTTTCGCCCCTGCCGGCGTGGCACATCCCCGGTGTCAGCGAAACCTGGCTCATCTTCGTCCACGGGAAAGGCGCCTGGCGTGGCGAAGCGCTCCGCCTCCTGCCGGTCGCGCGCGACCTCGGGATGCCCGCCCTCAGCATCACCTATCGCGGCGACGACCAGGTCCTCACGGACCCCTCCGGCCGCTACGGCTACGGTCTCCACGAGTGGCGCGACCTCGAAGCGGCGGTGCGGTTCGCGCTCGAACACGGTGCCCGGTGCGTGGTCCCGGTGGGCTACAGCATGGGCGGCGCCATCGTCCTGAACTTCCTGCTGCGATCGGCGCTTCGCCGCTACGTTGCGGGCGCTATCCTCGACTCCCCGATGTTGGATCTGCGCGCGACCGTGGAGCACCAGGCCGCGCTCGCGGGTCACCCCCGGCTGGCGACGGGCCTGATGGTGCGCGCAGCCCGCTTCGCCGGCGTGCGTTGGCGGGATTTCGACTTCATCCAGCACGCCGATGAGCTGGACACACCCATCCTGCTGCTCCACGGCGACGCCGATCCCGACGTCCCGGTGGCGACGAGCGACCGCTTCGCCGCCGCGCGGCCCGACATTGTTGAGTACGTGCGCGTGCCCGGCGCGGGGCACGTTCTTTCGTGGAATGCTGGCCTCGAGGAGTACGAAGCGCACGTTCGCGCGTTCCTCAAGCGAGTCGCTGGGTGCGAACCGCCGCCGGGCGAGTGCTCGCCGCCTACTCCGTGACGATGATGCGCCCGTCCATCCCGCGATGGAGCGTGCACTCGTAGTCGTACGTGCCCGGCGAATCGAACGTGTAGGCGAGGACGAAATCCTTCCCCTTGAATGCCCGAATCGAAGCCCTCGCCCACGACATCGTGCTTCTTGTGGCCGTCGTTCCACACCCACGTGATGGTTGTGCCGGGCGTTACTTCGACCACCTGCGGCCAAAAGCGCGAGCGTTCGAGGCTGATTTCCGTAGCGCCCACCTCGGGCTCGACATCATCGAGGGACGGGAAAAGGCTGCGAGAGATATGGAGAGCAGTGCTACCGCCGCGAGCAACACGGGGAACGTCCGGCGCAAAGTGCAGAACCTCACGTCGTGCTGCGGGCGGTTGCGCCCGCGCACACCTCAGCTTCGCGGGGAACGACCGGCGGAGCCAACACTTCCGTGAATAGAACGTATGCACAGCCGGTGGCCGCGGGGGCCGTTGATGCTGTTGTGTGGGGAGTACGCAGAAATGGAGCGTTCACGCGGGGGAGGGATCTCGCGACCCAGCTCACGGGCAGTGTCGATCCACTCTTGGATAACGACTTACGCGTTGCGGACGGCTTCCTCGTAACTGGCGCCGTCCGCCATGCAGCCGGCCAACTCGGGCACCTCTGCCAGGTACGCCTGGTCTTGCTCGCTCCACCAGGTGATGAGTTGGTAACGGCTCATGACCTTCGGGGCCGCATTCCACCTCACGCGCCTTACACGTCGAGGTTCTTCACCTGCTTGGCGTGCTGTTCGATAAAGCGCCGGCGGTGGCTCACTTCGTCGCCCATAAGCTGGTAGAAGATGACGTCCGCCTCGGCCGCGTCGGTGATGCCCACCTGCAGCATGCTTCGGTGCTCGGGGTTCATCGTCGTCTCCCAGAGCTGCTCGGCGTTCATCTCGCCGAGGCCCTTGAAGCGCTGCACATGGACGTTCCGGCGGTTCCGCGTGAACTCCTGCAACTCCTCGTCGTTGTAGAAGTAGTGCACGTTCTTGGCCTGCTGCGCGCGGTAGAGCGGTGGCTGCGCGATGTACAGATGCCCGTTCTCGATCAGCGTCGGCATGTTCCGGAAGAAGAACGTCAGCAGCAGCGTGCGAATGTGCGCGCCGTCGACGTCCGCGTCGGTCATGATGATGATCTTGTGGTAGCGCAGCTTCGATTCGTCGAACGTCTCGCGGATACCAGTCCCGAGCGCCGAGATGATGAGCCGGATCGCTTCGTGACCAAGCATCTTGTCCGGGCGCGCCTTTTCGACGTTCAGGATCTTGCCGAAGAGCGGCAGGATCGCCTGGAACCGCCGGTCGCGGCCCTGCTTTGCCGAACCACCCGCGCTGTCGCCCTCAACGATGAACAGCTCTGACTCTTCCGGGTCGCGGCTCGAGCAGTCGGCGAGCTTGCCCGGGAGGGTGCCGCTTTCGAGCGCGCTCTTGCGGTGCACCAGGTCGCGCGCCTTGCGCGCAGCTTCCCGCGCCCGCGACGCAGTCAGGCACTTATCGATGATGCGCCGGCCGTCGCTCGGGTTCTCCTCCAGGTGCGTCGAAAGCGCATCCGAAAGGACGCTCTGCACCTGCGCCGAGACTTCAAGGTTGCCGAGGCGCGTCTTGGTCTGGCCCTCGAACTGCGGCTCCGGCAGCTTCACGGAGACGACTGCCACCAGCCCCTCGCGAACGTCGTCGCCAGTGAGGTTGGGGTCGTTATCCTTCAGGATCTTCTGCTTCCGCGCGTAGTCGTTCAGGACGCGGGTGAGCGCTGTGCGGAAGCCGGTCAGGTGGCTGCCACCGTCGATAGTGTTGATCCCGTTCGCGAAGGTATAGACGGACTCTGCGTAGCCATCGTTGTACTGGATGGCCACTTCGATCATGTTCCCGTCGATTTCGCGTTCGACATAAATCGGGTCCGGGTTGAGTGCCTCGCGCTCGTGGTTGATGTGCCGGACGAAGCTCTTGATGCCGCCTTCGAAGTAGAAGTTCATCTCCCGGCCATCGCGCTCGTCGAACAGGTGGAACCACACGCCCTTCGTGAGATAGGCGTACTGGCGAAGCCGGTCCGCTTCGACCTGGAAGTCGAACTCAACGCTTTCGAAGATGGTGGGGTCGGGAAGGAACCGGACCGTCGTGCCGGGCTTGCGGCCCTTCTGAAGGGGCTCCGGGGTGAGCTCTGTGAGCGGCACACCGCGAGCGTACTGCTGCTTGTAGATCTTGCCCTTGTGCTTCTCGCCCTGCGCATCGGTATCGGGGACCACTTCGACCCACATCTCGGTGGAAAGCGCGTTCACCACGCTTGCGCCCACACCGTGGAGACCACCAGACACCTTGTAGCCGCCACCACCGAACTTGCCGCCCGCGTGGAGCACTGTCATTACCGTCTCGACGGCGGTCTTGCCGGTCTGGCGCTGGATGTCGACGGGGATGCCGCGGCCATTGTCGCGAACTTCGCACCAGCCATCCTTGCTGAAGATGACCTCCACGCGGTCGCAGTAGCCCGCCATCGCCTCGTCGACAGCGTTGTCGACGAGCTCTTTGATGAGATGATGGAGGCCGGCTTTGTCGGTCGTACCGATGTACATCCCTGGCCGGCGTCGTACCGCCTCGAGTCCTTCGAGTACCTGGATGTTATCGGCGGTATACGAGCCAGGAGCTGCCTGCTGTGTGGTCATAAGTGGGAGTATCTAGCCTTCAGGAGCGCGCGCGGGGGAGATGACAGAACTGCGCGGCTGCCTTCACAGTTTACCACAAAACAGGCTCAAATGCGAGGAAAACGAGTGCCGGGGCATGCCTCTCCGGGCTCGTTCAAGGGGTACCGAGGGGACCATCGTATTCGGCCACGATGTGCCAGGACTCTCCCTCGCGTTCCGCGTCGAACCCGTAGTCGGCCTCTCCCAGGTCCCGGTAGAGCCAGACGCGGAGCAGCCCCTCCGGGAGGTCGCGGACGGTATAGCAGACTTTGTCCCCACCTCGCGAGTACTGCGGACACTGGCCAATCACGCGGTGGCCCCTCGCCGTGACGTACTCCTCGATTGCCTGGAGCAGTGCCGGGTGGGGAGGGGGCGGTGTTCCCGTCGTCGTGGGGGCCCCTGTCGTTGTGGCCGAAGTGGGCGGCGAGTGGGTGGCACTCGCCTCAGAGGTTGTTGTAGCTGAGGGAGAGGTTTCCTGGTCATCTCCCCCGCCGCAAGAGACGACCAGAAACGTCAGCAGTCCGAGCAACACTCCTTGGAACGTTCGCCCTACCATTCGTACTTGTGCATCCACTTGTTGGTAGCGTCACCGGTCGGTGAGATCGGATTCGACGACGTCAGTCCCCAATTAGTATAGACCGCAGTCCATCCGGCATTGTCGCCACCTTGATGAAGGTGAGCACCGTCGTGCAGCCCAGCGTTCTCACAGTCCGGAGTCTCGTCGTAATCGCCCAGCACCGAACCGAAGTACCGAATTGTATAGGACCCGTTGGGATTTCCCCAGGTGTAGACACCACTTCCAATCGGGCTGATGTGAACGAACTAGTAATTCCCCAGCGGATCAAGCGTGGATCCATCGCTCACGTAGACATCCTGCCCGGTGCAAACCCCCGGATGGTCGATGGTCAGCACGTTCAAGCCGCGATTGCCAGACATATGTTTGCTCTGCCAATACACGGAGGCGCCAGGAGTGCTCGCGCCGATATTCAAGTCGAGGTTTGATCCAGGGCCGTGCCAGCCCCAGGGGAAGAAGTTGGCCCAGGTGTTGCGAGACCGACGATCACACGATGATCATGTGC
>JALOAP010000542.1 GCA_023228745.1 Dehalococcoidia bacterium
TGAGAACGGGAGATAGCGCAAGCTACTACGTGTTAATCGAGGGAAACAGGCAACCAAGCTGTTGGGAGATACCAGCCAGAACCGTGGCTGAGATTGAAGGAGTAGAAATATACCTAACACCAGATGAGACCGTTGATCCGACCGTGTACAGACCACTAGAGTACGTCAGACTCGAGGTGAACGAAGAAGAGATAGAGAACATAACGTTCAGCGAATTGTCAGCACCATTCTATCCAGCCAGTGGAATGACCGTGGGGAACCCACCGTTCCGAGACGCCAGCACGTGCATCAACATCGGCAAAGCTCTATTGGCCGGAGGCCCATCGACAACGCCGACCATAAAGCTACGGGAGGGAGACGAATTACGAGTCGCGGTAAAATCACCAAGAGCGATACGTGGAGGGGTCACAATTGATGAAAACCTGTTTGTACGGGTACACGTATGCACTGCCGACGAAACAGACCTGGCAACAAAATACCCAGACGGGTTCATCGACCAGAGCCTACCAGGATACCCCAAACGCGTACCAGCGACGGTAGAAGAATGGATCCAGTGCCACGGGGGGAGAGAAGTCAAAATTCCATATGTGGAGAGGTACATAACGTACGCCAAAAACTGCAAAGACACCGACCCGCATATCCCATACGTAATGTCAAAAAGGATGCAAACCGTTGACGAAGGATGGATGTCGCTCGAATGGGAAACGAAAAACGGAGACCTGGTGCAAATAGCACATGTCGGCGTGGCGGAAGACGAATCGAACGGATACCACGTCGCACCGAACATCTCTTACATCGGAATACCGCACTACCCAGAAGAACTTTTAGTGTTCCCGAGCACACCATACCAACAACTATCAAAATATCCAGCCCCCCTAAACAGGACATTGGATCCGTTGTTCGGCGGGCCTGGAGAGTTATCAATTCCGGTAACGTTGTACAACGAGAACGCTGCAATAACAATCCGAGACAACGGGACCGCAGCAGTTGGGTGGAGTGGAACCGAAGTCGGATTCGCGGTTTTCATTTGGGGCTACAAATATAAATTGTATTGACGGATACATTTTAAATAGGAACGACGAGATAATCTAACCAAATGGCCCACGATCGAAGACTGTTATCCCGTCACCAAGAACTGTTAGCCGAACGGCACAACCTAACAGCGGCAGTGCCACCTGTGGTAACAGACGACGAAACTGATTTTTATAGCCCAGGTTCAGTGTGGATAAACACCGCGACAAATGCAGTATACATATGCGCGGACGCGACAACAGGCGCCGCGGTATGGACAAGCATAGGCGGAGTAACAGCGTACGAAGCAGCGATTGACCCGACAGCAAACGACGATCTGGCAGCGGGATATCCAGTAGGGTCATTATGGATCAACACCACAACGAAATCATTTTTCGTGTCCGTGGACAGTTCGGCGGGAGCGGCCATCTGGAATGAACTACCACACAACAATCTAATCGCAGTAACCGCACCGGGGGCAGGAGACGACGTCGATGACGGGTACAACGTTGGATCCGTCTGGATCGACACGGCCACCAACATAATCTACCAATGTGTAGACGCGACCGCGGCTGCAGCTATATGGATTCGGATTGCAGCAAGTGCGGAATCGGCTGCGGCACCGACCGTAGGAGACGACATCGGCGACGGGTACAACGTTGGATCCACATGGACAGACACCACACTGAACGAACGATGGGTCTGCGTGGACAACAGCGCAGGCGCAGCGATTTGGGTACGAGTAACTACCTGCAACAACGCGGCAGCAGACCCCGGCGTAAACGACGACATAGGAGACGGATATGTCAAGGGATCCACTTGGGTAAATACAACAAACGGAACCGCGTGGGTATGCATAAACAACACACTAGCGGGAGCGGCGTGGTTGCAGGTAACAAAAAACAATTCGACCAATTCAGATCCAACAGTAAACGATGATATCGACCAGGGGTACGTACCAGGGTGTGTTTGGGTCAATACAACCAACGACACGGCCTGGATCTGCGTAGATAACACGAACGGTGCAGCCGATTGGATGCAGATAGTGAAGACAAACGCGGCCGGATCAGACCCCGGCGTAAACGACGACATAGATTCGGGATACATCAGAGGATCACTATGGATAAACACGGGAACAAACGGAGTACATATTTGCGTTGACAACACAAACGGAGCAGCGGTTTGGAGACCAATGCCGTACCTTGACTTCATAGGGTCGACACGAGGGTCCATACTGCACCGAACCGCGGCAGGGTGGGCAACGTTAACACCAGGAACAGCGAACTATGTGATACGATCGGGAGGGGCGGGCGCTGATCTGGCATATGCGTCACTTGCATCACTGATAACGGCATTAGACAACAACGTCACGCAAGCCGACGGCAAGTATATAGCCACCGACAAAATTAGGGCGAGAAACGGCGACGGGCTCGACCTCCAAGACGACGACGGAAATGGCATTTTCGTCAAAGACGGCGGGAACGTCGGCATTGGAACCACCGCCCCAAACGCGGCAATATATGTAAGTGGAGGGATGGCGTGTGGTGGGTACAATACGGGAACAGGATATGGACAAGGGAACCTCGGCGGGGCGGACATTACATTTTTGAAAAATACCGCTATGTTGCTTGTGGGATGGAACCGATCCAGTGGCCAAATGGA
>JALOAP010000544.1 GCA_023228745.1 Dehalococcoidia bacterium
AGATCCGGCGATTATTGATTTAAGTTTGAGATTATTTTCATTATTGTGTTGAGTAGACATATTCTTTATCTTTTATATCAGTGGTGTTATAATATGTGATAGGCAAAATTCGCCTTATCTCAATAATTTCATAGTGAAATCAAAAAACGACTCGTAACAAGCTGAGGATATTATGAACTTGCTAGTGATGTTTGCTGTTATCGGTATTGCTTTTTTTATCTTTTTTTGTAGTAAAAAAACCATGGAAAAAGATAAAACATTAAAAATATTTTCGGTACTGCTTTTTCTCGTGTACCTTTTTCGGCTTTTTACCACTCAAGATGCATTGAACAACGTATTCAACGTCCTGTTGTACGATATTGAAACACCCATCAATTCAGAGGATACTTGGTTGTTCTCTCCGGGAATGACCGTGTTCATTCTCTTTTTACGATGGTCGACTATGGCATCGATGTTATGGATAATCATATATCCTTTTTTTAAGTCATTATCATTAAAGTATTTAGGAGCCATTTTTGGCACCATCACCGGTATCTTGAATTTCATATTCTTCGATCAACATTTGATTGCATTTTCCAACAATACCGATTTGTGGTCTTTTAAATCAATCCAATATATGATAGAAACCGCTTTGTTTTTGTTCATAGCGGTTGTTTTATTATGTGACATCATCCAAAAAAAAGAAATCATTCCGCGAAAAAAGGAATGGCTGAGACGGCTCATGATCATCATTGGTTCTTTTTTTGCGGTGATGCCTCAGACGCTGTTATACAACCTTTTTGGCAATTATGGAGAAGTTCCTGATGAATTTACATACAGCCATCTCTTTGTAATTGCTTTTCCTTTTCTCCTGATGTTTGTGGTTTATTACGTCACAAAGAAAGAGAATCAAATCAGCAAAGACACCATCATCACATATTTGGCGTTTGCGGCATTCACCCAATATTTCTATATGAGGCGGGAAACGTTAGAAGCTCTGCCACTCCATTTATGCAACACCGCCGTGCTCTTGCTTTTGCTTGCGGTGGTTTTCAAGATCAATCAATTCTTTTATTTTTCTTATTTTGCCAACGTGCTGGGAGCATTGGCAGCGATACTCTTACCCAATTACAGTTCCGACCTATTCACCTTCTCGGTCATTCATTATGGATATAACCATTTATACGCGTTCGTCATACCCATCTTGGCCGTGGCATTACATACTTTCCCAAGGCCGGTTTTGAAACACATGTACAAAGCGATCTTGGTATTTTCCATATACTACGTTTCCGTTGTTTTTTTGAATGCTTGGTTCAACAATTTTGCCACGGTGGATTACTTTTTTGCTTACAGCGATTTCTTGACCGATATGTTTGGTGTCAAGGAAATTCAGTTCAATTATATGGTCGAATTCACCTATAATGGTTTGACATTCCGTTTCTTTTGGCTTTTTCAAACGCTTTATTTTCTCATCTTCATTCTCTTGATGTTCACATCTTGGTATGTCTATGATGCCCTTTTTCAAATGGCCGATCAACACAGTCGTTTGAAAGCGAAGCAAGCATTGATCAAATTGGATCATCTAAAATTACTAAAAATGCTGGATGGACGAATGCCGAGCGAACCAATGAATCCCGGAGGCAAGGATATGATCAAAATAAGTCATTTCTCAAAAAAATATGGACAATCAGAACGATTTGCGGTCAAGGATTTTTCTTTAGAAGTCAAAGGAGGAGAGATTTTTGGCTTTTTAGGCCATAATGGTGCTGGAAAATCGACAACGATCAAAAGCATTGTCGGAATTCAATCCATTACCGAAGGCGAAATAGAAGTCTGTGGATACTCCATCAAGTCACAACCTTTGGAAGCAAAATTAAGAATCGGGTATGTATCCGACAATCATGCTGTATATGAGAAATTGACGGGGCGTGAATATATTTATTATGTGGCGGATCTATACCGTGTTCCAAAAGAAACACGCGATGAAAGATTGAACATATTGGCGGAGAAACTGGCATTATCCGAAGCAATAGACCAAATGATCAAATCCTATTCCCATGGGATGAAACAAAAACTGGTGGTTATCGCTTCGTTGATCCACGAGCCGCCGGTATGGATCTTGGATGAACCGTTGACCGGACTGGATCCCATTTCCTCTTATCAGATCAAAGAAATCATGAGAGAACACGCCGCGAAAGGCAATATCGTCTTTTTTTCAAGTCATGTCATCGAAGTGGTAGAAAAGATCTGAACAAAAATTGCCGTGATCACTCAAGGTCAACTAACGGGGATTTACGATATCAATGTCTTGAAAGATAAGAACATTTCGCTTGAAGAATTGTATATGCACGGAATCAATCAAGGAAAGCGTGCTGCCGAATATGTTTGAGCGGATCAAGATTTTAACATTGATGCAACTTAGCAACAAATCACGATTGTATGTAAAGGGGTCGAAACGAGTGTACGTGCACATCGCGATTCGAACCGCCATCATCATCGCTCTTACTGTGATTGTCTCTTTGTTGTTGCATGTGTTGAAAAACATATTGTTTATTCCTGTTAATGAATTTCTCATGATTTTCATCTTGATTATGACACAAGGATTGAACATCATAGTCTCAACCATCGGATTGGTCAGCGATTTGTATCACAGCAAAGATAATCAGATTTTGTTTTCCTTAGCGGCTAAAA
>JALOAP010000543.1 GCA_023228745.1 Dehalococcoidia bacterium
CTGGCGGAAGTGATTGCCGGGGCTTCTCTTGACGAAGCCACCAAGCAGTTGCTCATGTTCAAGAATGTGATGGGTGGGTTTGGCAACGCCACCGAGCAGACCGTGGCCCAGTTGGAGAAACTGGAAGCGGCCACCGGGATCGAAGGGCTCGCCGAACACCTTGTCAGCGCCGCAGAACAGGCCATGACGCCTTTGCAGTGGATGGAGTCGGAACTCAAACAGCTCGGGGTTTCCGGATCCGATTACGTCCGGTCGATGGAACTCATAGACCGCGCCATGACCAGCGCCACCGGCTCGACCGCGGAATTGGAGAAATACCTCCAGGGGCTGGGCCTGACGGAAGAGCAGATCACCTCGGTCACCCAGCATTTTGAATCGCAATTCTCTCATTTGAATAATACCATGCAGGGCGCCGCGGGAATTTTTGATCAGATTATTCATCCGACTGACGAGTTTTCTGACGCGCTGGCGGATATTCCGCGAGAGGCAAGGAGAGCCACATCTGCGATAGAAGATCTTTTTGCCGGGGCGCTCCCCAGTCCGGAAGAACCGTATATGCCGAACCGTTCCGGCGGCCCGATCGGTTACGCTCCAGGCGGCTTGCTCCGGGGTGGTTCCGGCGTTCGGGACGACCTCTACCTTGGCACGATCAACGGCCGGCCGCAGGTGGCGATGGGCGGCGAGTACATCGTCAATAAAAAGGCAACCCAGAAGAATCTCTCTCTGCTTGAAGCGATTAACGCCGAGACGTATGCCGTGGGCGGGATGACTCCGGTACTTGTTTATGTGAAGGGCTCCGGCACGGGCGGGGCGGCGTCGCTCGGTGGTAAATACATGGGACCTGCGCCGCCGCCGGTGCCGAGTACGAAACGCACGGCTACGGGTGACAATCTCGAGCAGCTTCTCGAGATGCTCAAGGAGATCGACATCGAGATGGGGCGGATCGGCAAGACCGATTTCCAGAACGAACTTGATGATCTGAACCGCAAGGTGAAGGAGATGACCGCCGAGGCGAAGAAGCTCGGGGCCTCTGAAGCGGACCTCATGAAGATCCGTATCTATTGGGATACGATGGCAATTGAGATGCAGAGAGAGTATCTGGCGGCTCAGGATGATTTCATGCGGGGCATTACTGACCAAATTGATGAATTCGGCATGACGGATACGGAAAAGGCGATCAGGGATACCGTCCGGCAGATGGAGGAATCAATCAAGGCCGCGAAGGACCTGGGCATCAGCGAATTCGAGATTGCCAAGATCAGAAAATTGCAGCAACTGCAGGAGGAAGATATCCTTCGTAAGCATCGGGAAGCACAGGCCGACTTTATGCAGGGGATCCGCGACCAGATTTCCGAATTCGGTATGACGGATACGCAGAAAGCGATCCAGGCGACCGTCCGGCAGATGGAAGATGCAATCGAGGCGGCGATAGAGTTGGGCCTGGCTGAATCCGAGATCGCCGAGATCAGACGGTTGCAGCAACTGCAGGCCGAGGAGATCCTCCGCAAGCAGCGTGAGGCCCAGCAGGACTTTATGCAGGACATCAACGACCAGATCGCCTCGTTCAGCTTGACACCAATGGAGAATGAGCTTCTCGCCAATCAGCGGGCCATGGAAGCGGCCTTGAAATCAGCGACGGAACTGGAACTCGGTGAGAGCGATCTCGCCAAGATCAGGACGCTGTACGGGCTCAAGGCGCAGGAGATCATGAATAAGGGTTTGCAGGAAGGTCTGGATGCGCTGAAGAGCTTCAAGGAATCCATGGCCGGGGTGGCGGACGAGGCGATCAAGAGCTCCCTGGCGCAGAAGAGACTGTTTGATGTTCTTTCCCAAGCCCGGGCCGGGGATTTCAGCGGGGTCGAGAAGATTGGCGACATTCTGAAAGACATCTCCATTGACAAGTCAAGCTACGCGACTGCCCTCGATTACGCCCGGGATTACTGGAAGACGATGAACGCCGCCAGCGAGCTTGAGCGGTTAACCGAGGGTCAGCTCGAAGTTCCGGTGTCGGCTGACACGGCGGCGGTAGAGGCGGCTGAGGCGGCGGCCGAGGCGGCGGTTGCCGCGGCTGAGTCCTCGGCGGCGGTCTCGACGTTCATCGTGACGGCGGCAGCGGATACGGCGAAACTGGTCACCGAACTCAGGGCGATCAAGGATTCGATTGTTTCCGGTAATGTCCAGTTGGCGAAGAACACCAGTAAAGCGGCGCGTCTGCTCGAGCGCTGGGAGGCAATCGGTATGCCTGACACGAGGGCTGCTTAAATGAAAGGTCTGTTGCCAATTGCGGTCACTGACGACACCCTGCTCTATTCATCTTCGGATGAACCGACGACGGAAGAGTTGGCGGAGATCATTGCCACCGGGACGGATTCGGATTATATCGATTGGGATGTGGCGTTCAGTTATTCCGAAGGGAACTGGGTTATTTATAACCATACGATTTATGAATCAATGGTTGCTGGGGCGAGCAGTAATACTGGCAATACCCCGGGCGATGGGAGTGAGTGGGAGTACGTTAAGCCGACAAACCGCTGGGCGATGTTTGATCAGTACGTCAGTACGAAGACGACGGCTGATACAGAACTGCAGGTGATGATCGAGCTTGACGATGCTGATTTTGTTGACAGTATTGCTCTGCTCGGGCTGTCAGGGGTCGTCTCGGTCAAGATT
>JALOAP010000545.1 GCA_023228745.1 Dehalococcoidia bacterium
GGTCATCGTGCTGGCCTGTCCACCCCGCGTGCGACTATCACGGAGCGTATCCAGCCATCCGCCGTCCCGGCACGCCAGCGCAAGCCGTCGCGTGACGATATCGCAGGCCTTATCGTCACCGCGGCGTCGCTGGAGGCGTCGTTCCGCTTCGCTGCTACCAAAGCCGACTACCGGTTCCGGCCGATGTGCCACCGTATCGCCGACGCGATCGCCAGGGTGCTCGCCGAGGAGGGATTGACCTGATGGCAGGACGTGGACGTAAGCCGAAGTCCGACGCGATCGCACGCGCCCACCGGGAACCGGCCGTGACCTATATCGAACCGAGCGACATGGTGGTGCCGGATGTGGTGGCCGCGAACCCGCTCATGCTCGAGTGCTGGGAGTGGACGGTAGGCAACGGACGCTTCACCGAGGCCGACACCCCTCAGCTCGTCATGCTGGCGTATTGGTGGGCCGTGGCGCGGCAGTGCATGGCGAACCTCGGGACTCAGACCGGCGTCGTGACCAAGATCGACACCATCTCCGGTCCTCGCCAGGACCCAGACATCCGCACGCTGCAACTCGCCACGAACCAGATGCGGCAGCTTTCATCCGAGCTCGGCGTGTCCCCGCTCGCCCGTCAGCGCATGGGGCTCATGCAGGTCGCGACGATGACGCTCGCCGCCGATCTTCCGCAGCGCGTGTTCAGGATGCTGGACGAGCATGGCGACTAGTGCACGCATATCACCGAGCGGACGGCGCCAGGCGAAGGCGTACGAGCTCTTCCTCGGCCTGCACATCCGCCATGTGGACAACGAGTTCTACGGCGTCCCGTTCTTCCTCGAAGGCTGGCAGCGCGAACATATCTGGCAGCCGCTGCTGGGCTGCGGGCGCATGGAGAAAGGGAGGTTCATCCGCCACTTCCGCCGCGGGCTCATTGGTATCCCGCGCAACGGAGGCAAGTCGGACATCGCGGCCGGCCTCCTGCTCACCATCGCCAACATGGAGCCGGTCCACAACGGAGAGTACGGTATCATCGCCTCGTCTAAGAAGCAGTCTGACAAGACGTTCGGCAAGATCAAGGCGATGGTGCTCCAAGACCCCGACCTGTCCGCGGCCTGGGAGGTGCTCACCAACGTCATCCGCCACCGTGAGACCGGGGCGCTCATCATGGTGTTCCCATTCTCCGAGGCGCTCGCGCAGGGATACCACTTCAACGCCTGCATCATCGAGGAGCTGCACGTCCACAAGTCCACGGCCATCCTCGATGCCGTCATATCCGGGCAGAAGGCCATCACCAACGCGCTCACGCTCGTCATCACGACGGCAGGCCCGAGGCGCGAGGGCCCGCTGTGGGACACCCTCGCGCGGTGGCGTGCCGATCCGAAGGCGTACGTGTACTGGCTGGGAGCCGAGGACCACGAGGACATAAGCGACCGGGACGTGTGGCGCCGTGTCACGCCAATGTCGTGGATCACGATGGCTGACCTCGAGGACCAGTTCGCGTCCACCTCACGGCGCAGTTTCGAGCGCTATACCCTCAACCGCTTCCCGCTCACCGGAGACGCGTCGAAGGCGCTGACGCCGAGACAGATAGCCCGCTGTGTGAAGCGGCCGTCCGAGTTCGACTTCGAGCAGCCGTTCGTGCTCGGGATAGACGGTGCGCAGTCAGGTGACGCGTTCGCTCTCATCGCCGCCCAGATCCATGACGACGGGCCGCACTTCCGCGAGTGGGTGTTCGACACGCCCCCCGAGGACACGGGCTTCTACGATCTCGTCCAGATCGAGCAACTCATCGCCGAGATCCACGCGAAGCACCATCCGCTCATCGTCATCGACCCCGCGCGGCTGCTGCTCATGGCCCAGCATCTCGAGCAGAGCTACGGCGTGCCGCTCGTGGCCCTGCCGCAAACGAACGCGGCGATGTGTCCCGCGACATCGCTCATGCAGAACGCTGTGCGCGGCGGGCACGCGCATCTCGGCGGCTGCCCGAAGCTCGCCGAGCACCTCGGCAACGCCGTGTTGCTCGACCGCGGGCAGTTCGGCGAGCGGTACGGGTCGGAGGGCAAGGGAGCGAGCAAGCAGCGTATCGACGCGGCGGTCGCAGGAGCTATCGCGCTCTACGCCCTCGAGACGCAAGACATCGCCCCCAGCTTCGCCGAGACCGGCGGGGTGTACACGATCCAGCTCTGACGAGTGACACGTGCCGCATGCTACGCGTAACGGCCGCGCGGAAGGACTGTCCATGAAGTTGAATCCGATGTCGTGGTTCAGAAACGAGACCACGTACACGATCGGAGACGACGCGGTGCTCCAGGCGTTCTACGGTGCGCTCTCGGTCGTCTCATCCAGCGGGGTCCGCGTCAACAAGGACTCAGCGCTCCGTTCGACCGCCTTCCTGGCGTGTCTCATCGTTCGCGCCGAAACGCACTCAGCCCTGCCGGTCGATGTGTTCCGCAAGGAAGGCCGCAACCGCTTCCCCGCCGATGACGACCCCGTGTCCAAGTTGTTCTCAGTCGCGCCGAACGACCTCATGAACAGCGGGGAGTTCTGGCGCTGGGAGGACTTGCGCGAGGACATCAGCGGTAACGCTTATGCTCGCGTGGTCTGGAGGGGCTACGATCCCGTCGAGATATGGCCGCTCTTCGGTGACGCCCCGCGGCTCGTATGGGACAAGGCTAC
>JALOAP010000546.1 GCA_023228745.1 Dehalococcoidia bacterium
CCAGAAGCATTGCGGGGAGTGGCTATGCGATGAATGCCGCCGCATTGCCGCGATGGACTTGGATGAGCCGGACGATGAGTGACTTAACATCCGCCCTCGTCGTGGGGGCGATAATTTTTTTCCTTGAGTGCGACAGGCGGGGAGAGAAAATCAGAGGAGGGGAAAGCGATGAGACACGATGACGACGACGACGGATTCGGTGCAATCGGGTGGACGGTGATCGCGCTGATGATCGCCGCGCTTGTCCTGTTCCTGGTTCGCGGGGGGCTCCGATGATAACCGACGAACGCTCCCTCTACAGGATCGGCCTGGTCGTCCTGTCCGCGTTCCTGGTCGTCCTCTGTTTCGCATTGGGCGTTCAGGTCGGCGATAACATGGCCCTACTCCACGAGCGGGCGGAGCTGGAGGCGGACATCCAGATCAACGGCGAGGAGATTTGCCGGTTGGCGGACCGCCTGATTTGGCTGGAGGACGCGGTCACATTCCGGACGCTGGCATCGTACTACAGCGATGACCACAGGGGCCGCCTGACCGCCTCGGGCATCCCATTCGATCCGGACGAACTCACGGCCGCATCGCCCTGGCTGCCATTTGGGAGCGCGTGGAGGGTGACGAGTCTTCGAAGCGGGCGGAGCGTGCGGGTCACGATCACGGATCGCGGCCCGCACCCGCGTTTGGGGCGGGGACTTGACCTATCGAGAGCGGCGGCGGCGCGGCTCGGGATGATCGAACACGGCGTCATCCCGGTCTCAATGCGGCCGGAAATGTAAGGGGGAAATCATGCGGGTCGCAAAGGAGGAGAGCGGTAAATGAACGAAACCATCCGAATGAGAATCATGCAGATCCTGTCCGCTCATCGCGGACGGGCAAACGCCATTCCGAGACGGGAACTCGCGGAGAAAATTGAGCGCCGATTCGCCACTCACGTTGACGATCGAAAGCTCCGCTCCATCTATGCCACGCTCCCCGTCTGCTCCTGCGAGGACGGGATTTTTATTCCGCGAACGCCGGGGGAGGTTCAGCGATATCGGGAGTACCTCCGGCCTCATATGGCCCCGGACAAGGTCCAGGCGAGGATCACGATTCTATTGATGACCTGGCCGCACCTGGCCGCCGGCCCGGGCGTGCAGCTGGAAATGTTCGACGGCCGTCGGACGGAGGTCAGGCCGTGAATATTCAGTTCGGCACCCTAGACCTCCAGTTCATCATCCCGGGAACCTTCCCATCGCTCAACGTCCTTCTCAAATGGCATTGGGCGAAACGCGCCCGCCATCGGCAGGAGATCGAGCGGTCCATTCGATTCGCCACGTCGTGCTGGCACCCGCCCCCGCGCCGTAAGCGCCGCGCCCGCGTTGACCTGACCATCTATCAGCCCTACCGCCGATTGGACCAGGACAACGCCGAAGGTGCGATGAAACCAGTGATCGACTCACTGCGAGCGCTGGGGCTGATCTACCAGGATTCGCCGGACTGGCTGGATAAAACAATCGTCCAGCGGGTCGATCGAAAAAACCCGCGCCTGGAAATAACGATCTCATACAACGCCAAATCGGTCCGGGAGACCGGCCGAAAATAAACCAAGGAGGTCTGCCATGAGCAGAAAATTGATCCTCACGTTCGTCGCCGTCCTGGGCGCCATCCTCGGCATCATCGGTTCGGAATTCGGGCTCGCCCTCAACGGCCCCGCCGCGGCCGCCGGCCTCGGCTCCGTCCTGCTGTATGTCTTCTTCGAGGCCAAGGCCGACAAGGCCCGCCTTCGAGCCCAGAAGGATAAGTTCAGGGACCCGAAATTTTATCTGGCCTTGATCTCGGCCATCCTGGCCGCCCTGGTGCAGGCCGGCATTGCGCTTCCGGTTTCCCCGGAGATCATCATCGCCGTCCTGACCGCGATCATGGGGGTGCTTTTCAAAACCCAGGATCCGAAAACCGCCTAAGCGCGGCGCTGGCCTCTCTACGGGAAGAACGAAGGATGATCATGGGGGCGGGGTCGGGAACAGACGGCCCCGCTCCCAAGGAAGGAGGAAAATGTACGCACTCCATGAACAGCTTGAATCGCGGGAAATGAAAGCATGGCGGGCCGTGATTCATCAAAACAAGGCGATGATAAAAGCGGTTCACGCATTTTCAGACGCAAGCAAGTCGGCCGCTAAAGCGATGGACCGGCTGAACACGGCATTGTTCATTTCCAAGTCCGTCCGCCTCGCCCGGCGGATGTTCGGAGGCGTGATATGAGCGATCTTGCCCATGACTATCTGGCTGACCACCGCTCCCGTCAACAGCCGTACAAGTATCACTACTCGCCCAAGGCCGAGGCCCGCCGCAAGGAAAAAGCAGACATCGCGACCGGCCGGGTGAAGATCCATACCTTCGAATGTCGGTTCTGTCACAAGAAATTCAAGACCACCAACCCCTACGTCCGGTACTGTTGCGACACTCACCGGAGCGCCCATCTGTCCCAGGACAACATCGAAGAATACGCCCGCGGGCATTATGCCCGGGGTCCGCATGTCGCAAACGCCGGGCCCGGGGATGATGGGAATTGAGCATGAGCGAACTCGCCGCCAAGCAACGACTCCGGCGCGCCCGGGAGAGAATCGCCTATCGCCTCTCCCGCCAGGGCTTCGAGGTATTTTACGATTGCGAAGATCCATGCCGAC
>JALOAP010000547.1 GCA_023228745.1 Dehalococcoidia bacterium
ACAGCAGCTCCAGCGCATCGGCCCCATTCACATAGCGCTTGCCCACCAGCGCCATCTCGCCCGCCGAGCCGGCCGCAACATGCGCCGCCTGCACCTTCGCCGCGTCCATCGAGACCATCTCGACGCCACCGCAGGTCAGCAGCACCTCGCTGGAAACCGAGCGCACCACCATCACTTCCGTATCGCACACCGCGCATTTGGCGCGTGTGCCAGCCTTCAACAACCTCATGGAAATTCCCGCCGCTTTTATTCGGGCAATAATGCCATTGAACCTCGTGCCCGCATGCCCACTGCGCGGCTGACATAGACCTTCAAGCCTAGCCGTCCACGCCGCTCGGTTCATCGTCTACCCGGACTATCCGCCAATACGCCGTTGCCTGCGCGGGGGGGCAACCCAATAATAAGACAATGGTTCCTCGTGCTGCACGCGACCCCCGACGCCCCCTCGCACACCAGTCGCTGCAGCTGGCGGGGTGCGGCATGGCGACCGGCTATGCGCGGGCGCTGCTGGAGTCGCTGGGGGCAACGGTCGATATATCACCGGGCCCGGACGACACGCACCCCTCGATCGCGTGGGCACGCAGCGGACTGATGTCCCTCACCGGACCCGCAGACGGTCCTGCACAGATGTGTCCCGTCCCGCTGGCAAGTTGCGCGGACGGAGCCATCAAGGCGCTGAGCTGCATCGCCCCTGCCAGCCATGTCGATGCGCTGCGGGCCGGCGCGCTGCCGGTCGGTTCGGCACTCCTGGGAGAACGAGCAGCCATCGCAGGACTTCGCCGCAATGGCGCCACCTCGCCCGGCGGGGGCTGCCGCCTGCTGCAGGCATCCGACGGCTGGCTCGCCGTCAGCCTTGCACGCGAAGCCGATTGGGCCAATGTGCCTGCCTGGCTCGAAGACGAACGCATCGGCTGCACCTGGGAGGCCGTGATCGCTGCGGTTGCGTTGCATCGCACCGCCGCACTGGTCGAGCGTGCGCGATTGCTCGGGCTGGCCGCCTGCGTCTCGGCCTCGCCGGCGGCAACGAGAGGATCATGGTATACCGCGACACGGCATGGCCCGCCGGCCTCGCCTGCCGAGCGCCGCGGCCCAATGCGCGTAGTGGATCTCTCCTCATTGTGGGCGGGACCACTTTGCTCGCACCTGCTGCAGATACTGGGCGCCCGGATCGTCAAGGTCGAGAGCCGTGCACGACCCGACGGCGCCCGCGGCGGCCCTGCCGAGTTCTACGATCTGCTCAACTGCGGCAAGCGCAGCATCGCTCTGGATTTCAACAAACCAGGTATCGCACGTCTGCACGAATTGATCGACTGGGCCGACGTGGTCATCGAGGCTTCGCGACCGCGAGGGTTGCGCCAGCTCGGCGTAAACGCCGAGGACTGCATCGCCCGGCGTAGCGGGCTCACCTGGATCAGCATCACCGGCTACGGCCGTGACGAGCCGGAGTGCCACTGGACTGCCTTCGGCGATGATGCCGGTATCGCTGCCGGACTTTCCGCGCTGATGCACGAGATGACGAAACTGCCGCTGATCTGCGGCGATGCCATCGCCGACCCGCTCACCGGCATGCACGCGGCACTGGCGGCATTGGCCAGTCACCAGGACGGGGGCGGCCGCCTGCTGTCGCTCCCCTTGCGCGACGTCGTTGCGCACTGCGCCGCCTATTCGAAACCTGCGGGTCAGGCAGCCCTGCGCGAGCGATGGGAATCCTGGACGAAAGCCGCCAGGGCACACGGCCTGGACGCGACCCCACCGGCCGCGCGACGAGCAGCCTGTCGCGCGCGGGACCTCGGAGCCGACACCGACTTGATGTTCGCCGGGTGGGACGGCTCATGCTGATACACAATGCAGCGCTGCAAGACGGCACCCTCGTGGATCTGCGCATCGATGGCGCGTCCGTGTCGGCGATCGGCACGAACCTGCCGGCCCGCCCGGGTGAGACTCTTCTCGATGCTCGCGGCGGTGCGCTGCTACCCGGCCTGCACGATCACCACCTCCACCTGATGGCACTGGCCACTTCGCTCGAGTCGCTGCGCTGTGGGCCACCGGATGTATCGACCGCGGAAGAACTCGGGCACAAGCTTGCAGAGCGTGCGGCAATCCCGATCGAGCAGGACCAGGATTGGATTCGCGGCATCGGCTATCACGAATCGGTCGCCGGAGAAATCGATCGCTGCTGGCTGGATCGCGTGGTGCCATCGCGGCCCGTGCGGATACAGCACCGCTCCGGCCGCCTTTGGATCATCAATTCCCAAGGCCTGGAACGCCTGTGCTCGCCCACCGCAGCTGCGACCATGACGCAGCTTCCGCAACCCGAAGAACTGGCGACAGGACGCATCTTCGACGCGGACTCGTGGCTTCGTGAACGGCTCGGTGGGCCTCCGCCGTCGCTCGGCCGCGCCAGCGCCGTGCTCGCGAGCCATGGGATCACCGGCGTGACGGACGCGAGTGCACGCAACACGTGTCGCGACTACGGACATTTCGTCGAGGTGGCGGCACGCGGCGGATTGTTGCAGCGACTTGTCGTGATGGGCGACGCGAGCCTGGATACGGCCGAGCCCACGGCGCTCGTCCGGCGCGGCCCGACCAAGATCTACCTGCGCGAAGCCGGCCTGCCTGCGGCCGAGCAATTATTCGCCACGATTGCACGCAGTC
>JALOAP010000548.1 GCA_023228745.1 Dehalococcoidia bacterium
CAGGAAGGGAATCGAGTCCGGCTGCAGCCCGCGAACAGCACCATGCAGCCGATCTACACTGATGCTGAGAACGTGGAGATCCAGGGGAAGTTCATCTCCAGTATTCGAGGCAGCGACTAGCCGGGCTGGCCCCGCAGTCGACAACTAACGTCACACACCCGGCAGGGACAACCCCGTCCAGATAGCGCATGACTGAACCCGTCCTTTCGGTCCGCGACCTCGCCGTTCGGTACAAGACTCGCGAAGGCAACGTGCACGCGGTTGACTCCGTTTCGCTGGAGCTGGAGCGCGGCAAGGTCCTGGCGATCGTGGGCGAATCGGGCTGCGGGAAGTCGACGGCAGCCATGTCGGTCATGCGGCTCCTGCCCCCCGAGGCAGAGGTTCTCAGTGGGGAAGTGATGTTCGAGGGACGGGATCTCCTCCATTGTCCCGAGCAGGAGCTGCGGACACTCCGCGGGCGCCGGGTTTCGATGATCTTCCAGGACCCAGTGGCCGGGCTGAACCCGGTGCTCACGATCGGGGACCAGGTTGCGGAGGCCCTCACGAGCCACCTGGACATCAAGAAGAAGGACGCGAAGAAGCAGGCCGTGCGCGTGCTCTACGACGTCGGGCTTGCCGACCCGGCCCGGGTGGCGAAGGCCTACCCCTTTCAGCTTTCGGGCGGCATGTGCCAGCGTGTGATGATTGGCATCGCGACGGCGCTCAATCCCGATGTCATCATCGCGGATGAGCCGACAAGCGCCCTCGACGTGACCGTGCAGGCGCAGATCCTCTACCAGCTCGAGCAGCTTCGGACGAATCGCGGGACCGCCATCCTCCTGATCACGCACAATTTCGGAGTCGTCGCACAGATCGCCGACGATGTTGCCGTGATGTACGCCGGCCGCGTGATCGAGCATGGGACGACGGAACAGATCCTGGAGAACCCACTCCACCCCTACACACACGCACTCCTTGCAACCTTGCCGCGGCTCGACGGAGACGGCGGACCGCTCCGCGCGATCCCGGGGCACCTCCCCGAACTGAGTGAACCCGCGGAGCGGTGTCCCTTCCTCGACCGGTGCAGCAAGGTGATGAATGTGTGCCGTTCGAGCGGCCCCCCGAAGTTGCAGGCAGGCGAAGGGCTGGACCACGCCTTCGCCTGCTACAACCCCATCTGGCAGAGCTAGCCGGTTACCAACTGGCGGCAGTCACGGAGAGGATCGGCGGGAGCGTCCCGGGCATCCTGCGCCAGGTGTCACCGCCGTCGGCGCTGGAGAACACCTCGCCGTTGCTGGTGCCGACATAGACTCCTTCGGGCTCGAGGCCATCCGTATCAAGACCCTCGCGATAGACGCTCTGGTAGTCGCTCGGGCCGGGGAGACCGTTCGTTAGCGGCTCCCACGTCGCCCCAAGGTCGCGGGTCCGATAGACGGTGAACTGGCCGTTGACCACCCGGAAGTTGTCGCGGTCGTAGGCGAGCGGAACGACAAACACCGAGTCCGGCTGGCGACGGGAAACGGCGATGGGGAACCCATGGAACGACGGCAGGCCTGCAGTCACATCAACCCAGTCCTCCGCATCGCGTTCCGATCGGAAGACACCGATGTGCGCCTGTCCCCACAGTCGATCCGGGTTTTTCGGGTCGAGGCGAAGCTTGTGCATTTCATCGATGGCGGCGGGATCGACATCCGGCGGCAATTCCGGCTCGGGGAAGGTTTCGGCCATCTCGGCAAGGAATTCACGGGCGCCAGGGTTGGTCGGGTTTATTCGATGCGAGCAGATCGCCCAGGTCTGCCCGCCGTCCTTGGTAACGTACGTGCCGCCAGCGCTGATCGAAACGTAGAAATGGTTCGCGTCGCGAGGGTCGACCTCGATCGAATGGAGGCAGCTATCGCCGCCGCCCGTGCCGCTCCAGTGGCGACGGTACGGGTGGTTATTGATGCCTTCGACGGGCGTCCAGGATTCGCCCCAGTCTTCGCTACGAAAGAGACCGGCGGGCTGCACGCCGGCATAAACGACGCCGGGCTGGTCCGGATGTCCGGGCGCGACGTGCCATACGTTCTGGATCGACTCGCCGGAATCGGCGGGAAAGGAGAGGCCGGGACTTCGCTGCTCCCACGTCTTGCCGCCATCATCGCTCCGTGCGACGGATGGGCCCCACGCCCAGTGGTTTGCGGCAGCGTAGAGGCGCGGCGGATCGCGGCGAAGGTCGGCGGCGAGGTGATACACCGTCCACCCGGGCATGATGGGCGCGGAGACTTCCCAGTTCCTGCGGTGGTCGTCGGCGGTATAGATGAACGCGGCTTTGCGTGTGCCAACCATCAGTCGAGGCTGTGCCATTTTGGAACTCCCTTCGGAACGTGAATCGCCATGTGCAGCGATAGCGCGGGAGAGTAACATCCTGAAGCAGCGATTGCAGCGTCGCGGTTGGCACAGCGTAGACGCAAGGGTGTGGCAGAAAGCGGTGTCGTTGGTGGACGCACTGCGGGGGCCGTTGCCGGCCCCCGCAGAGTTGGTTGCATGGTAGCGCGTAGGGGATTCGAACCCCTGATCTCCGCCTTGAAAGGGCGGCGTCCTAGGCCACTAGACGAACGCGCCGTGCTTCGATGGTAGCATGCGTCCCCGCCTCGGTCAGCCGCGACAGACGCGGACGGCGGCGCTAGGCTAGCG
>JALOAP010000549.1 GCA_023228745.1 Dehalococcoidia bacterium
GTCGGCCGCGTTGATAAGCGGGCGCACGGTGACACCGGGCGACTTCATGTCGACGATGAAGTACGTGATACCGCGGTGCTTCGGCGCGTCCGGGTCGGTGCGCGCGAGCAGGATCATCCACCTGGAGACGTGCGCGCCAGAGGTCCAGATCTTCTGGCCGTTTACGATGAAGTCGTCGCCATCGCGGACGGCGCGCGCCTGCAGGGCCGCGAGGTCGGACCCGGCGCCGGGCTCGCTATAACCCTGGCACCAGCTATCTTCGCCGCTCAGGATGCCGGGGAGGTACTTCTTCTTCTGGTCCTCGGTGCCATGGACGATGAGCGTGGGGCCGGCGAAGCCGACGGCGATGCCAAATGGGCGGGGCGCACGCGCTTCGGCGAGTTCGCTGTTGAAGATGAACTGCTCCATGACGCTCATGCCGGCGCCGCCGTATTCCTTTGGCCAGGCGGGAGCGATCCAGTTGCGGGCGGCGAGCTTCTTCATCCATTCGCGTGTTCCTTCCTGTGCGAACGGATCGGCGGAGCGGCCCAGGCCCTTTGGTGCTTCAGCCGCGATGAACTCGCGGACTTCGCTGCGGAATGCCGCCTCCTCGGGCGTGTCTCGAAACTGCACGTGCGACCCTCGATTTCCGAATCTTGTTCAGGGATGATACCCTGCCGCCCGCCGTCTCGTCAGCGTGCTTCTCCGCGGGCAAGGTGCTCCTGGATTTCGCGGGAAACATCGTCGAAGCGCTCCTGGATGAGCCAGTGGCCAGCGTCCAGTTCGACGAACCTGAACGGCCCGGTCATGTACTCCGCCTGTGTCGCGGTGGTGGCGCGGCCCACGGCCTGGTCGCGGTTGCCCCAGATCATGAGCGTTGGCGTCGCAACCTTCTCGTCGCCACTTGCGGCGACGTCGGGGTTCATACCGAACGAACCGCGATACCAGTTGAGCGCGGCGGTGAGCGCGCCCGGCTCGGTGAACTGCGCGATGTACTCCTCCCGTTCGGCAGCCGGGCTCTCGGTCCAGATGCCCTTCAGCATCTCCCAGTCGTTCGCAGCGAAGGCGGCTTCGGCCACGCCGGGCTCCTGGAAGAAGTGGATGTACTGGCTCTTCTCCTGCTGGTCCGGGTCCTCTCGGAACGCCTTGCCGTAGGAGGCCGGGTGCGGGATGGAGAGCGACGTCCACGTGTTCACCCGGTCCGGGTAGCTCATCACCACGCGCCAGCCCACACCCGCGCCCCAGTCGTGCGCGACCAGGTGGAAGCGATCGACGCCCCACGCATCCGCAAGCGCGATCACATCCTCCGCGAGGAGGTGTGTCTGGTAGTTCTCGCGGCCCTCCGGGCGTGCGCCGGGGCTGTAGCCGCGCTGGTCGGGCGCCAGGCAGTGGTAGCCTGCTTCGACCAGCTTCGGCATGAGCTCGACCCACATGTGGGATGTCTCCGGGAAGCCGTGCAGCAGGATGACTGGCTCGCCGCCCTCGCCTGCCTCGCGGCAGCGAAAGGTCATCTCGTTGGCGGCTATTTCGCGCATTCGTACGTCTGTCGTCACTCCCGTTCCTCCCGCCTCTCGAACCGAGGCCGGCTGAGTATAGCCGCCCGCCGGGGAAGCCGGCGTAGGACCGCGAAAGTCTGGGTTGGGTTGGAACTCGACGGGCCCCCAAATTGGGGGCCCTTGGGCGAGTCGAGCTTACGGGTTTTCCGTAGCCGTTGGGAGGGGCCAATATTCGTTCGGCTCCCCAGTGATCTCGGCGATCTCTTTGGCGGACTTCGTCAGCCACTGTTCGGCGCAGCGTAGGAACACCTCCGCATCACCGGTTACGTAGCCGGATGGATCGAGGGGAATGAGTTTGTTCTTCTCTGCGTCCGGGTACTCGCGGTTGAGGCGCTCCACAAGTCGGTCGAGGTCCTGCTGGCTAAGTGGCACGGATCGGTCGGCCCGAACCTCCACGGCCTTCTCCTCCATGCACTGTCCGAAAGGCTTCCACGCCGGGTTGTAGACGAGAGCCGCGACCTTTTGTTCGTCGGAGAGGTGCCGGTCGTCATAAGGGGCGACATAAAAGCGGCCATCCATGATGAACGGGTTCCATGCCGCAGGGGGAGGCGCATCCTGAGGGTCGGTCACTACGGGCTCTCCGCGCGGCGTACCTGCCTCGCCGGTCTGCCAGTTCATTATGGCGACAAGGATCAGCGCTCCGAGGAGAGGCGCTCCGAAGAGCAGGGCCTTCCGCCGGCTGTTCAAGAAGTTCATTTTGTCTCCTGCCTATCGGTCTGTGGGGGCGGTTCCGACGATGCCGGACGCAAGGACGTAAGCAATGTCGCTGTACTTTGCCGTCGTGGCTTTTCCCCACCACAAAGATCGGTTCCATTCGCCCGACCCGACTTCCATGTGAAGGTGTGGCCCCGTAGCGCAGCCAACGCTCCCAGCTCCCGCTTTCGGCTGAGTCACCCAACCCACGAGGACTCCTCCCAAGGTAGTGTTGTTGAGCGTGAAGTCCTGCAACCAGGCGGGCCAGAGGGGGCTAACCGAGAGAGGGTTGTTCCAGTGGTACCAAGGCGCAGTCGACGCTGAGGTAGCCACGGTGTTGTAGTCAGGGTAGACGTGTTGGTAGTTGACGCTGAGTCCGTTAACGCTCGAGCCCGACGTATTGGGGAACTGAAGGTCCGTTC
>JALOAP010000550.1 GCA_023228745.1 Dehalococcoidia bacterium
AAGTGGCGCAAGGCGCTCGCAAAAATGCGTCCGCGGACGTCCACTTCGTGGTTAGGAGACGTGTCGGGAGAGATTGCCATCTGGACTCCGGGTGGCTGGGGGCCGAACTCAAACGCCTGTACGTCCGGCCAAAGCCAGTATACCGCCGGGAAACCTAGGCGAAATGCATTGCTGTTCGAACGCCTCTGCGCTATCTTCGGAGAAACCCTTTAAGGCAGTCCCGTGAGGCTGACAAGGGAGGAGGCGCCGGATAATGCCCGGCTCGCACCAGCTCCTGCTGCTTGGCGCCTGCCCATCTCCGGGGAGGCGTTTTCTATGAGCCGCGAACAGCTCCTCGGCCCCGCCGAGATCAATCGCACCATCCGCCGGCTCGCCCACGAAATCGTCGAAAATAACCGCGGCACCGAGAACCTGATCCTCGTGGGCCTCCTCTCCCGCGGCTACCCGCTCGCCCAGCGCCTCGCCTCGGCGATAAAAGAATTCGAAGGCGCGGACGTGCCCGTTGGGCGCCTCGACATCGGCCTCTACCGCGACGACCTCGACCGCCGTACCACCGCGCCCGTCCTTCGCCCCAGTGAGATGCCGGCCGACATCGATGGCGCGACGGTCGTCCTCGTCGACGATGTCCTCTTCACCGGCCGGAGCATTCGTGCCGCACTCGACGCACTGCTCGACTTCGGCCGCCCTGCCCGCGTCCGCCTCGCGACGCTTGTGGACCGCGGCCACCGCGAACTCCCGATTCGGCCCGATTTCGTCGGCAAGAACGTACCGACTGCGTCGTTCCAGTCAGTTCGCGTGCGTCTGCTGGAAACCGACGGCGAAGATAGCGTCTACGTAACTGGTGCGGAGGTCGCACATGCTTGACCTGAAGGAACTGCAGGATCCGCCCGCTGAGCAGGAGCTGCCCGCCTGGACGCGCAAGGACCTCCTCGACACCGACACCCTCACTCCCGCGGAGCTCGAGCTCGTGATGGAGACCGCCGAGGCGATGCGCGAAGTGCGCTCTCGCCCGGTGGGCAAGGTCGCAACGCTGCGGGGTGAGACGGTCGTCACGCTCTTTTACGAACAGAGCACTCGCACCCGCGCCAGCTTTGAGGTGGCAGCGAAGTCGCTCGGTGCGGACGTCGTGAACCTCTCCGCCACCGGTAGCTCCGTGGAAAAAGGTGAATCGCTCATCGACACGGTCCGCACCCTGGAGGCTATTGGCGCCGATATGGTGGTGATGCGGCACGGCCGTGCTGGCGCGCCCTACCTCGCCGCCCGTAACACAAAGGCGAGCGTTATCAACGGCGGCGACGGAACCCATGCACACCCCACACAGGCGCTGCTCGACCTCTTCACCATGCGCCAGCACCTCGGCACACTCGAAGGCCGGAAGGTCGTCATCGTGGGCGACATTCTGCACAGCCGCGTGGCGCGGTCCAATCTCTGGACGCTCCTCGCGGAAGGTGCCCACGTCGTCCTCTGCGGCCCTGCGACCCTGCTGCCACGCTCGCTCGAAGCGCGCGGCGAAGCCGGCCACTGTGAACTCACCCCCGATTTCGATGAAGCCATCGCCGGCGCCGACGTTGTGATGTCCCTTCGGATCCAGAAAGAACGCCAGGCGAGCGGCCTCATCCCCTCGCTCCGTGAGTACATCAAGGGCTATCAGCTCAACGCGGCCCGGCTCGCCCGGGCCCGGCCCGACGCGCTCGTCATGCACCCCGGGCCGATGAACGAAGGTATCGAGATCGCCCCTGACATCGCCCACGGGCTCACCTCCGTCATCGAGGAGCAGGTTGCGAACGGCGTTGCCGTCCGCATGGCTGTCCTCTACCTGATTGCCACAGCGAGGCGCAAGTGACCCACATCCTCATCCGCGGTGGCCGCGTCATCGATCCGGCTTCGGGCCTCGATGCTTCGCTCGACGTCCTCTTGCAGGACGGCCGTGTCGCCGCGCTTGCCGCCAATATCGATGGCGACGGGAAGCAGGTGCTGGACGCGGCCGGCTGCATTGTCGCCCCCGGCTTCGTCGACCTCCACGCGCACCTCCGCGAACCCGGGTTCGAACAGAGGGGCACGATCGCGACGGAAACACGTGCTGCGCTCCGCGGCGGTTTCACCACGGTCTGCGCCATGCCGAATACCGCGCCTGCACCCGACTCAGCACCTGTTGTGCAGGCCCTCTGGGACCGCATCGACCGGGACGCGGTCGTGAACGTCTTCCCGATCGGGGCAGTGACCCGTCGGCGCGAGGGCAAGGAACTTGCCGGCCTCGCGGAACTCGCGGAGGCGGGGGTCGTCGCCTTCAGTGATGACGGCAGTCCCGTGGCCGACGCCACCCTCATGCGAAACGCGCTGCAGCTCACCGCGGCACTCGGCCTGCCGCTCTCCGAGCACTCGGACGACCCTGTGCTCAACAACGGCGGGGTCATGAACGAAGGCGCCTTGAGCGAGCGTCTCGGGCTCAAGGGACAGCCCGCCGCCGCAGAAGTGACGGCCATCGCACGCAACATCGAGCTCGCGGCGCTGACCGGCGCACGTCTGCATGTCGCCCATATCTCCACTGCGCGGGGCGTCGAACTGGTCGCCGATGCGAAGGCGCGTGGCCTCCCGGTAACCGCCGAGGTGACGGCCAGCCACCTTTTCCTCACGGAGGACGTGGTCT
>JALOAP010000551.1 GCA_023228745.1 Dehalococcoidia bacterium
TGGCCGATTTGTTCCAGTAGCCACCCTCCACGTAGTCGCCGGGCTTAGGCCTGCACCTGCTGGCTGACGCGGAGCGGGAACGTCGCGAGGACTTCGTAGACGGCGCCCTGGGGCGTGAGGCGGCTGCGCATCAGCGAGACCTGGGTCGTTCGCCAGGAGCTCTGCGGGATCTCGGTCTTGCCAACTTCGACTTCAATTTCGGCGCGCTGGCGTGTGCCTATTTCGTCGCGGACGCGGGCGAGGGTGAGGTGAGGGCGGAACGGACGGCGCTCCGGTTCGAACCCGACGACCGCAAGTGCCGCATTCACGGCGCGGACGAGGGCTTCGAGCCGGAGGACGTCGCCGGCGACGCCGACCCACATGATACGAAGACCTTCGCGGCCTCCGAAGGTGCCGATATTCGAAAACTCGAGCTCGAACGGCGCGTGGCCGACAACCGCCTCTTGGATAGCGAGCTTAATCGCGGGCAACTGCTTTACCGGGACTTCGCCCAGGAACTTGAGCGTGACGTGGACACCCTCGGGCCGGATCCAGCGCACCATGTTGCCGCTGCGGCCCTTGAGGTCGGTGATAAGCCCTCCGATAGCTTCTTTCACATCGTCGGGGACTTCGCAGGCGACGAAAAGCCTGACGTGATCGGGTGCGATATTCATGACGGTCGTCTATCCGAAAACAAGATATGGGCGGTTCCACCACAGACCGCAGCCGCCTCGTCGCTTTCGAGCTGCGCGCGAAGGCGTTCGAGGTGGCGCTTGGGCGATAGCAGCGGGAAATCCGAACCGAAGAGCACGCGGTTGGCCCCTACGAGGCCGGTGAGACGCGCGATGCTTTCATCATCATATAGCAACGGCGCAGCGGCCGTGTCGAACCACACGTTCCGAAGGGCGCTGCGTACTTCCGGCATCTGAACGTAAAACGGTAGCCCGCCGCCCAGGTGTGCGGCGATCATTTTCGTTTCCTGGTGCGCCGTTGCCAGCTCGCAGAGCTCGGCCGGGGTGATGCCGCCGTGTTTCCCCGGGTAGGTGTGGCCCACGGGCTCGCTCACGTGCCAGAGAAGGACCAGCCCGCGCTCCGCTGCGAGGTTACACAGCTCGTGCGCCTCCTGCCCGAGCGGATCCCAGCCCTGGTTGTGCGGTCGTAGTTCGCCAAAACCCCGGGCGCCGGCAGCGAGGGCCTCCATTGCGATGTCGCGCCACGCGGGAGACGAGAGGTCCAGCGTCGCGAAGGGTATGACTCGCCCTTCATGCTCCTGCGCCGCCTCGAGAATATGCACGTTTTGGGCGCGCAGGTCGCAGTCCCGCCCGAAGGCGAACCCCGCTACCACGGCGGCATCGATGCCCGCACGATCCATTTCGGCCACGATTTCGTCCGTGGTCACCATCTTTGCGCCGGGGTCGCCATACATCTCCCGGAACGTGGCATCGCTGGCGCACAGGTCGTTCCGCCGGCGAACCTGGGCCGGATGAAAAGCGTGCGTGTGTGCGTCGATGATCACCTTTGTCGATGGTATCAGAGCGCGATGCCCGCCCGTGGAGAATCGACAGCGCCCGCGGCCCGGCCGACAATCGAACCGTGAGCCGCAACATCCTGGTAACGAATGACGATGGAATCGACTCCCCCGGCCTGTGGGCACTCGTGCGTGCCGTGGCGCCCCTCGGCGACCACGTCTACGTCATCGCGCCGACGGTCAACCAGAGCGCCGTGGGTGCGGGCATCACCCTGCGCCGCGAACTCCACTGGGAGCGCTACACCGGGGACCAGACGCCCGGCGTCGAAGCCTGGCACGTCAATGGCACGCCTGCAGACTGTGTGCTCGTCGGCATGAGCAAGATCGTGGAGCACGACATCCATTGGATCGTGTCCGGGGTGAACCAGGGCGCCAATGTGGGCAACGACATCCTCGCGAGTGGGACCGTGGGGGGCGCCTTGCAGGGGCACTTCATCGGCCTCACCTCGATGGCCTTTTCGCAGACGACGCGCGACGGCGAGGAGACCGATTGGAGCTGCGCAGAGCGCGTGGCAGCGCTGATTGCGCGGGCCGCCGCGAATGGGGACTTGCCCACCGATGTCTTCCTCAACATCAACGTTCCCTACCGCACCTACGAAGAGCTCGGCGGCGTCCTCGTGACGCGAATGGGCCGCCACGGCTACCTGAAGCTCAAGGAAGCGTTCGAAAACGTCGGTGTCATCGAGCGCGAGGTCGAGCTGATGACGAACCCGGATACACCTCCCGGCACTGACACCTGGGCGCTTGCGAACGGCTATGTGAGCGTCAGCCCGCTGCAGTCGAACCTGACGGATCACCGCCTGCTCGACCTGCTGAGCGAACGGCTCAATGCTGCGTTCGGCGGTCCCGCCGCCGGCTAGCTGCGCCCGCTAAGGAATCGCCGGGGGACGTCGCGCATGATCATGTCCAGTGTTTCCTCACTCACTCCCCCTGCCCGGAGGCCGGGCAGTGCCACGTTCGTCACGAAGAGATAGCGCGTCTCCTCTTGCACGAGAGGGGCGCGGCCCTTCATCACCGGCATGGGCGCGTAATCGTGGCCGAGCATCAGGCGGCCCGCCCAGCCGCGTTCGATCAACGCCTTCACGGTTGCATTGCGCTGCTCCCAGTCCAGGCGCTCACCACCTCCCGGGTAAC
>JALOAP010000552.1 GCA_023228745.1 Dehalococcoidia bacterium
CCGCCTTCTAGATATGAAATCGGTCGAAAATGCGATCACGACCTTGAACACCTTGAAGGCCAGAGGGGGTCATGAGCATACCCTCCACATATCGATCAACATCGCCACACATACGCTGACGAGCGTTTCAAGCGAACACTTGAGAGAGATGGTGGAATCGGCGGGGTTCAAACCGAAGAACATTACTTTTGAGGTAACTGAGCGTCAGCTACTCGATAATCAGAAAGTCCTCACCGCCATGTCAAATCTCAAAAAATCCGGATTTCGCCTCAGTTTGGACGACTTTTCTGTGGGTCATGCTTCTTTGGTTTTGCTTGACCGATTTTCCTTTGACGAAGTCAAACTCGATCGGGATTTGTTGCCGAAGGATGAGTTTGATCTGAACAATATCAGCACGTATCGTCATCTGGTGGACATCTTGAAACAGCGGGGTGTCGAGATCGTGGCTGAGGGTATCGAAACTGCTTTTCACAAGGATTTCGTTCACAATCTGGATGTCGATCGTTTACAAGGCTTTTTCTTTTCTGTTCCGGAAAAAATTTAAAGGACCAATTTTTGTTTGGGACTCCTCCAAATCAAAAACGAGGTCATGGATATCAGTGGTCTACAATCCTATGAGATAGTAAGTTGTTGATAGGCACATCACACGTGACTATTGACTCTTTTTCTTTTTTATGCCCGGTGTGATACTTGCATTATGAGAATGTGACGGCACTAGAAACCACGAACTCATTGCTTCGCTATAAACGAGAATTAAATCAATTTCGAGGAAGGCAAGGCTGCAAATGTTTGAGATAACAACCCCATTTTTAACCCTTTTGGCGATCGAAGAAGCTTTTATGTAAGCGATTGACAAGCAATGGCGAATATGATATACTTACGACTGCATACGATTGCAATGATTATGGGAGGTGTTTGTTTTGCGCGGTAGAATCATGCGAAAAGCTTTGGTATTATTCCTGTTTTTGGGTATTTTCGCTGTTGTTTTAGGCTGCAATCCCCAACAAACCGGTGAAAAGCCGGATACATTCCGAATGTTGTCAAATTGGGAAACGGTCGGTTTGAAAAATCATATCAATGGCGGGGCATCCACCGGAATATTGAATTTTTTTGCAGTTGAGCCTTTGATTCAATATGTGCGTTCCACTGATGAAATCTATTATATGCTCGCTGAATCGGTAGATCATCTTGATGATGGCACATCAATCATCCATTTGCGCGAAGGTGCTAAGTGGCATAATGGAGACGATTATCTCGCAGAGGATGTCGTAGCATATTATTATATCAATCAACTGGAGGCAACAAACTATATGTCTTCGATTGAAGCTGTGGATTCCAAGACGGTTAAGATCACTTGGAAAAGCCACATGGAACCGAATGATTCTGTGAAAAATCTAATCTTAGCTGTTGACCCAGTCGGCTCTGTCAAATATTCTGAGTTCAAGACTTATGTCGACAGAGTGATGGCAACGATGGCTTCTGCTCCCGATATGCCTGACGGTTATACCGGTTGGGCACCATTTGGCAAAACGGTGACCGATCAACAGGAAACGGACAATTACTCGAACTACGCAGAGTTCACCAATTATAATCCCACATGGTTTGTCGGAACGGGGCCTTATAAACCATATAATATTAATGCGACAGATATGATTTTGATCGCGAATGAAGATCATTGGGCTTATGAATTTCTTGAATACAAATATGTACGCGCATACAATAACATTACCGACCCCACACAAATCTATGGTATGCTTATGTCGGGCCAACTCGATTATGCGGGTGGCATTCCCGTGACGAACACGCTCGAGCAAATCCTTTCGGGAAATCAAGATTTGGTTCATTACAAATGCAACGATCCCGGAGCGAATGGCATTATATTCAATCTCGCCAAGCAAGTATCGGTGGGAGGAGAAATGCGACCGCTCTTCAATGAAAAAATCCGTGAAGCGTTTCAATACATTTTTGATCGCGAGTCCATCGCATATGTGGCGAATCCCTATAGCAATGTGACATATCGATCCATGATGGCCATGGCGCCTTCGGATGCGAAGCGCTATATGAGTGATGCAGCATGGGATTCACTGACGCTTTTTCGACATGACGAAAGCAAAGCGACAGAACTTCTTGAAGACGGTGGCTGGACGAAACAGGGGAACAGCTGGTATGGCGAAGATGGGAAGAAGATTTCGTTCACTCTTCACTTTGATGGAAGCAACGACCATCAAGCGCGTGCAGCCCAAGCAACCGCAGCGCAACTCAACTCTTTTGGTATCGAGACGAAACTCAAGTCATCCAGTTCCTGGAACGATTGGTTCGGCAGTGCGCAATCATATGTGTGGAGTTCGGAACTGTCACTGAATTGGACCGATCTCAACATGAGTTTCTCATATCCAACCGGATCATTTGTCTATGCATTCCGCGATGTCACGCATAAGGTTATCCATCTGCCGAAGTATCCGGCGATGGGCGAACCGGGATGGGAAGAAATAGATGAGAAGGACCTGGGTGAAATGCGTGTGTTCTTACCGAAATTCGATGAAAGCGGCACCTTCCGCCTCATTGATCGAATTCAAGGTCTTTACGCCTTGTCTGACCAAGAACTTCAAGAAGCGGTTGATGATATTATCACCGGTGT
>JALOAP010000553.1 GCA_023228745.1 Dehalococcoidia bacterium
CGACCGCATGGCTGACGATTTTTTAGCACCACTTGGGGCGCGGAATAAAGTTTTCCCATTCTCGTCAACGATATTGGCTTCGCTCGGTTTTCCGCCAAGAAGCAATGGTTTAAAATCGCTGCCGATGTCTTGAATATCGCGGTAGATGTCGGTGAATAGCTTGGCGTTGTGGGTGAAGAATACCGGAACAATGCCCTGCGTTTGGCAATAACGGATAATGCCGGCGGCCTCGCGCCCTTTGCCGATCCCGGTTTCGTCTCCGATAATCAGCGCGCCGCCCTGCTCGATTTGATCGATAGCCAACGCCACGGCGTCAATCTGTTCGGCGGCCATGGCCTTGTGGAGTTCGTCTTTTGATTTGTAGCCCAGCTTGTCGGCGACCCATGCGTCAACATCGCCGCCGATGCGGTCTTCGAGTATTGCCAATGATTCGGCTATACCCTGCGCGAGATTGGCCGGAACAAGGGTTTCAAGCGATCCGCTTTTGGATAGCGGGATATACCGGCGCTGACCTTCGTTGACGATTTCGCCTAATAGATCATTTGCTCGACTACGTATTGCGCCAGAGAGAGTTCTTCCGCGTACTTCCGGGCTTCGTCCTGCGGCATCGGATCCATCTGCTGCTGTATCGTTTCCCTCGCCGCGTTCAGGCGTTCCCGTTGCGGCGTCCCCGCGTCCGCCAGGCTCGGAATCAGGTCCTCGATCAGTCGGCGCGGGCCGTCGGGCTGGCGCAGGCACTTCGGGGGTAACATCATCCGTACCTCGTATGGCAGGTTGTTTTTCAGTTGATGTTCCGCTTGTTCCATCTCCCCCAGTCCTTGCTCCTCGTCCTCCCGGATTAGCCGCTCCAGAATCTTGACCTGGTGCGACAGGTACGACGCCAGGTTCACTGGCGGGTTTTGCCCCTTCGCCAGGACGCACATCATCCCGACTTCCTCGCCCGGAATCCAAACTGTTTCGCCGTTTTTCAATTTCATCTTGAATCTCCTCTGCCTTCATGAATATTCTATCCCACCTGTCGAATCTGTCAACACTTTTCGGCGCTAAATTTTCGGGCACGGCCGGCACATCCTGGCGGCGCCCGTCAATTACCAGCACCCGCACTGGCCATTTCGCGCCCTGCTTGGCGTACAGGTCGCCGTCAACCTCAAAATGTCCAGCAACGTTGAAATTGTTGTAGATGTAATTCAAAAACGTGCGGTCGGCCCCATCGCCGATTACCGGGTCGCGGTTGGCGCCCAGAACGATAAAAGCGCGCCCGTTGGACGATAAGCGGCTCAACGCTCGCAGCGCGATAACGTGTTCCAGCTTCTTGATGGCGTAACCGTCAATATTCGTCGTGTCGGTCGGGCCGAATGGCGGGTTCATCATCATGGCGTCGAACACGCCGTCGGGCGCCGCCCATGGCCGCGACGCGTCTTCCGTCGTAACGTTTTTCACGCCCAGTTTGCGTAGATTGTCCGCCCGGTCGGGATCAAGTTCGTTGGCGACGACCTTCGACTTGTCAATCCCGATCAGCAGCATACCGTTGCCCGCGGTCGGCTCGTAAACACGGTCGGCCTTGTCGGCACCGATCATTTGCCGCCCAATATTTGCCAGCGGCGCCGGCGTGCTGTACGCCTGTAGCTCCATGCTGGTGCTGGTCCGCGCAGATAATACGGGCTGTAATTCGTAAAGTTGAACCAATTCCCTGTCTCGAAGTTGTATTGGCATGTCACGATCTGACGCTATTTCATCGGCCATCTTGACTATTTCAAACTCGACGGCTTCCTGGTATTCCTTTAGCGTCATGCCGCGCTTTTCGGCATTTTGGCGCATTTGTATGGCCTTGCGCTGCATATTGTCCTCGGACTGGATCAACTCGCGCATTTCGGTTTGCAACGCCGATATTTCGGCTTCCTGCGGAGCGGTCTGGGCCTTCGCCGGTTGCGACAATCTGACAAATTCATCGGCATGTTCGCGCTGATTAAACATGAATCCAGCCGGGCTGTTGGTCGGCTTCCATTCACGCGACCATTTACCGCCGAGCCGGCGGGCGCGCGCGGCCAGCACGTTGTATTCGTCCTTGGTGACACGCTCGGCCATCGTCACGATATAGACGTTTTTCATGCGTTTGGAGTGGTATTGCTCTACAATCTTCATACCGGATTCCGCGGGCGTTTCAACCGGTTTGGGCGCGGTCTGTTCGCTCCTGGGCGCCGGCATCTTGGGTTTTGCCGCCGGTTTGTCCAAATCCGCAACGACTTTTGCGGCATCCGCCCGACTGATTTCCTCAATCTCCGGATTATCAGCGGCCGCCGTCATCCATATTCCGTGCAAATATCTCTTTACACGATCCCAAATGTCGGTCATATCGGTCTTCATATTGGTAGCAAATTGCTGAAATGTCTTCGTGCCGCCCTTGATGTACAGCCCGGCCATTTCCGCGCCCATCACCAGCACCTCGGGGTCAATTCCCGCGTTGAGCTGGCCGCCCAGCTTTTGGCGCAGTTTGGCCTGCAATTCCTTCATCCGCGCCTGGTCGGCTTCCGATAGGTTGGCAATTGGCGATTTAACTTCGGCGCGGGGTTTGTTGGGAATGATGAAATTGCGGTCGCTGACCAGCTTTTTGGCAATTTCGGCGTCGGTCATTTCGCT
>JALOAP010000554.1 GCA_023228745.1 Dehalococcoidia bacterium
ATATCCAATATACGCGTACCGGGCAAACATACAATAGTATTGTCTGCGAAAGCGTTCGGAATGAACTGCACCAAAATAGGGGAGAATATTACAATGACATCCGGGCGCAATTCTGACACACGCAGGGTTAAATCTGTTCGGGGACAATAGCGTAATGTCATTAAATGGTGCTCATATTGAGTAAGGATATTTGATATTGCGTTAGCACGAATATCCCAACCCCATCCAGTTCCATCTGTGACCCATAAAATTTTAGATTTAGTAGACATACGCGGCAAACTCGATTTTATCGTATAATCCTTTTGATTTTATCCTTGATCCCCGGATTTTAATACTTATGTGTTGGAGAAAAGCTCGGCGTTTACAACGCAAATCCTATTTACGAAGAGTATAAAACAGGTAACGGGCCTGTCTCCAAGACACACGCATTTTTTCATCAAAGTCATCAGGTCCATCCCAATTATGTTCAACACGTCTTACGTAATAGTCGGACAGATCTGTAAAACTTGATTGCTTCTCATGCAAAAGAGCTTCAATACGGCTGTGTATGGCATCTACATCACCACCGTATACTGATATACTAAAAGAGATTATATGCGGCATTCTTCCGTGCCGTGTATTCAAAGCGTATACGATTAACGGAAAATCCGGCTTAGTCGGCGGATCCGTAAAAAAGACACCGTAGGGCGCGGTAGCTTGGTGTCCTAAAAGAGCACCTAAACTACCGGCCACTACGCTTTGCGCGTCAGTTTGCAATATCGAAACTAACTTCTCTTTAAGGTTCATTGACGCGAATATCCTCTTCACTTCCTTCGCCAGTTTCACTTTCATTCAGGTCTTCTGCCGACGGAGCAGGACCCAATGCTTCCGCCTCACGATACTTAACCAGCTCTGCTTCAAGCTGCGCATTGGCGGTGGATAATTTATCGATCTCCGCGCTCATCTGGCTAAGCTCGTCGGCGGCGAGCTGTAGGCGACGGCGAAGAGCGGCTTCGTCGCCGCTGGCTAAAAGATGCTCTTCAGCTATCGTCAACTCCACGAAACGTGGGTTCTTCAATAGCTGTTGCCCGATGTGACGCGGGACTTCCACCGGCTCACCCGGAGGGAAGACACCGAACGTGTTGTTGCGGGCCATTTTTCCAATCCACTTGACAAACATGCTATTCTCCTTACGGTTTACTTTTAACGGCTGCTTTTAACCGACTCTGAAACGCAGCCGCACATGCTGTTAAAGCCGGATACATGAATGGGTACGCCCGGCTGTGCGGGGTTCCCAATTCCACATCTTTGGCATACTCCCTATTTGCGATTATCGAACCCACAATAGCGCCTTTTTTGACTTCCGCATCCGTAGGTTGAGTACTCTGAGTAAGCAGGGTGGTTTGGTTTTCATAGCGGCCGGAAGCGTGCGCGCCTTTTTCGTGGCCCCACGTGCGTGGTTTGTCACCTCCACGGAAGTTACTTCCACCGCTTCAACTATACGAGCTTCAGTCACACGGCCAACGACTCGAAAGTTGTTGATAACCTTATGCAAACCTGTAACGTACTGTTTCATTCAGAGCCTTCGCATTTACTCAAATACAGGGTAATATGCCCCGTGTACTTCTTCACGTGTACCACATATTCAAATGAACCGTTTGAATGCAAAATGCGGTCGTCTTCTTGCACATCCGCATTGTACGCCGTAATAAAACGCGCTTCATACTCGATTTCAATCCCGGTACTGCTTCTTTTAGTAGTACCTCCGTAAGGTTGCCAATCCCCGTCTAAGGCACCTACAGTAACCCAAACGGGCGTACCCCGCCCCTGAGCATCATAAGATACTTGAGCTCGCTGCACATTCACCGTCTCAGCTAATCCGCTGATAGCGGTGGATAAGTCGGCTCGCATATTACCTACTAAGGTGCCATCTGGGACTACAGGATCGGGCACGGCGACAGCTCCTAAATTAAATCCGGGTTTCATTAACATTACATATACTCAGATAAGTCAATGCCAAATTCATCGAAATCGTGTACAAGTTGCATAACGGTAATAGAAGGGTCGGGACGCGCAGCTAAAGCCTCTCGCATTTTTAACAGACCTTGCACCTTTTGACTATTTTTGAAGGAGACATCTCCTTCTGTATAATCAACTGGCGGATTAGCGATGAGTGCTTCCAGCTGCGCGTCTATATCAGCAATTAACTCGACTGTTGTCTTTGCCATACAACCCTCTCTAACTGCTCGGTACTGTTAGGTGGTACCGAGCGACTTGACCACGTAGATGTAATCGGTGGCGGCGCACTTGCCAAACCAGCGGCACTTGTACGAAGCAACCACGTCACGGTTCCAGTCGTCTTCAGTACCGCGCTTGCGCGTGAGCACCTGGAACGGAATGACTTCCACCCAGACGAACTGGCGTTTGAAGTTGCCAAGGTACCATTGTACGGGCGAAATGGCATCCAGCATCGGGGTAGAAACGATGGTGTACTTGCCCTTAACCGGGTTGGGTACCGCGTTGTACTTGTTGACGTCCACCGGAGACGCCAGCAGCTGACTGCCGGTCATTTCCAGGGCTGACGGAATGAGCAACGTGGTCGGGTTAACCACGATGGGGCGCCCATTCTTGTTCTTGAGGCCGGCAAACAGCT
>JALOAP010000555.1 GCA_023228745.1 Dehalococcoidia bacterium
TGGCAAGATCTGGATCCGCATTTTCCCGCACAAATCCGTGACCAAGAAGCCGGCGGAAACGCGTATGGGCAAAGGGAAGGGCGCCCCGGAAGAGTGGGTGGCCGTCATCCGGCCGGGCATGGTCCTTTACGAAATGGAGGGGGTGGACCGGGCCGTTGCCCGTGAAGCCTTCCGCCTTGCCGCGCATAAGCTGCCGATTGTGACGAAGTTTCTGGCCAGGGAGTTGTCTGATGAAGATTAAGGAGATCCGGGACCTGAGTTGGGCTGAACTGCAGCAGCGGGATCGCGAGTTGGGAGAGGAGCTCTTCAAGCTTCGCCTGCGGCATGCCTCCGGTCAGCTCGAATCCCCCGCCCAGATGCGGCGGGTGCGGCGCGACATCGCCCGTGTCAAGACCATCATGAGGGTGAAGGAGGAGCAAAAGGCATGAGCGAGCGGGGGAACAGAAAAACCATCCAGGGGGTGGTCTTGAGCAACAGGATGGACAAAACCATCGTCGTCCGTGCCGAGAGGATTGTCAAGCACCCGGTTTTTCAAAAATACATCAAACGGTACGAAAAGTACAAGGCCCACGATGAGACCAACCAGTGTGCGGTCGGTGACCGGGTGCTGATCGTGGAGTGTCGGCCGTTGAGTCGCGAAAAGCGGTGGCGAATGACGGAAGTCCTGGAACGGGCGAAGTAGGCGCGGCGTTTGCCTTCAAAGAAGGCCAGGCAGGCGGGGGACCTTCCTGCCTGGTGCGGATTGAGCGGGGAGTTTCAGCGGGGTGTAGTCATGATTCAGATGCAGACCGTCTTGAATGTGGCGGATAATTCAGGGGCCAAGAAGGTCGCCTGTATCAAGGTTTTGGGCGGATCGAAGCGGCGCTATGCCAGCCTGGGAGACGTCATCGTGGTTTCGGTGAAGGAGGCGCTCCCCAATTCCAAGGTCAAGAAGGGGGACGTCATGAAGGCCGTGATCGTCCGGACGGTGAAAGAGGTTCGGCGACCGGACGGATCCTATCTCAAGTTCGATGACAATTCGGCCGTCCTGATTACCAATCAGTTGGAGCCCGTCGGGACCCGAATCTTCGGCCCGGTCGCACGGGAACTACGGGCCAAACAGTTCATGAAGATCATCTCTCTGGCACCCGAGGTGCTCTAAAGGCGAGGAAGAAAGATGCAGGACATCAGGTTGAAAAAGGGCGACACGGTCAAGGTGATCGCTGGGAAGGAAAAAGGGAAAACCGGCAAGATCCTGAAGATCGTAGGGGACAGAGAGCGGGTGATCGTCGAGAAGGTCAACATGCTCAAACGGCACCAGCGGCCCGATGCGAAGGGCAAAGGGGGCATCGTGGAAAAGGAGGGCTCGATCCACCTTTCCAATGTGATGTTCGTCTGCAACAAATGCGACGGGACGGTGCGGGTCGGGTATCGGCTCCTGGACGATGGCAAGAAGGTCCGCGTCTGCGGGAAGTGCCAAGAGATTTTGGACGCTTAGGATAATGGAATCATGGCAGCGAGATTGAAGAGTTACTACGAAAAAGAGGTCGTTCCCGCCCTGATCGAGGCGTTTAAGTACCAGAACCGGATGCAGGTTCCGAAACTGGAAAAGATCGTCATCAACATGGGGCTGGGCGAGGCCATCCAGAACGTGAAGATCCTGGAGAGTGCGGCCCAGGAAATGGCGGCGATCTGCGGCCAGAAGCCGGTCATCACCAAGGCGAGGAAGTCCATCGCCACCTTCAAGCTTCGCCAGGGAATGTCCATCGGCTGTCGCGTTACCCTGCGGCGGGAGCGCATGTATGAGTTCTTCGACCGCTTGGCGAACGTGGCCCTTCCCCGGATCAGGGACTTTCGGGGGATTTCACCGAAATCCTTCGATGGGCGCGGAAACTTTTCCCTGGGCCTGAGGGAGCAGATCATCTTCCCGGAGATCGACTACGACAAGATTGATAAGGTCAAGGGTATGAACATCGCCATTGTCACGACCGCCAAAACAGACGAAGAGGCGCGACTGCTTCTGAAGCTCATGGGGATACCCTTCCGAAGTTAGGACGTCAAGCGGAACGAGAGGAACACGAAATCCGGAGGAGATGGGTGTGGCGAAGAAATCCTTGATTGCAAAGGCAGCAAGAAAACCGAAGTTTTCCGTACGTGCTTACAACCGGTGCGCCGTCTGCGGTCGGCCGCGCGCGTATTACCGGAAATTCGATATGTGCAGAATATGCTTGAGAAACCTCGCCTCGAAAGGCGAGATACCCGGTGTGATCAAATCGAGCTGGTAGTCAGCAGGGAATTAAGGAGTCAGTTATGGGGATGACGGATCCGATTGCGGACATGCTTACAAGAATCCGAAATGCCAATCGCGCCCATTTCAAAAGCACCGATGTGGCGCTTTCCCGGATGAACCTGAGCGTCGCCAAGGTTCTGAAGAAGTCCGGGTATATCAGCGGCTACGATGTCAAGAAGAACGCCCAGGGCCGCCAAGTGCTGAGAATATTCCTCAAGTACGTGGATGCCAAACGGACCGTCATGACGGACATTCAACGGGTCAGCAAGCCGGGCCGAAGGATCTATGTGGGAAGCGGAGAGATACCCAAGGTTCTGAACGGTTACGGAATCTCCATTCTTTCCACATCCCGGGGAATCG
>JALOAP010000025.1 GCA_023228745.1 Dehalococcoidia bacterium
AGATGGAACGGCTGAACTTCAAGAAGGCAATCGCGCTCCCGCTCTACGCCGTGAATGGCTGGACCGCCTGGAAGAACTACGTGACCGACTACGAGCACCGCCGCGCGTTCAACTCGATGAGCTGGCAGGACGCGGTTACCTGGCTCGATAAGTAGCCCTGGCGCACACGCGGCCGCGCGAGACCGGGGGTGCCAGCGCTCCGCGGCCGCGTGCGCAATGGGGTTTGTGGGGCGGCGTCACCCACGCTGACCTCGCAACCGGGAACAGGGGCGGGTACGCCCTATCCGAAGGTATCGCAGGAGGCAGGGTCGCCTGATTCGAAGCCGGTGCGGAACCACTCGGTGCGCTGTTCCGAGCTGCCGTGTCGTTCTCGGGGACGAAGGGCTCGCTGCCCTCGTTGGCCGGCGCTGCCGGGAAGCCACCATAGGGCGAATCGACGCCGAAGCCACCGCTGCCCGAACCGAACGGCCCGCCGCCCATGAGCAACGAAACCACGACGATGACCAGCAGGATGGGCAGGCCGAGGCCGCCGGCGGCAACCGGCAGGGAGACCGGCAAGCGACCACCGCCGCCCTGGCCCCGCCGGTCGACGATGAGGCCGCTATCTCGCTTGCGTATCTTCACGACGAGAAGGTAGCGAGCGCGGGGCTGCGCCGCCAGACCATTGGGTGCGAAGCGCGTGGCGAAGTTGTCGCGACCGGGCCCGTCGTCCGCGGCCGCTGCCCGGAGACCGCGGGGATCGTAGGATGGCCATCGGAATGCGATGGGTTATCAGTCTGCTGGCCACACTGGCGTTGCTTGCCGTTACGCAGGCGAATTCGCCCGAGGCTGTCGCACAGCCTCAGATCCCGGCCGTGTTCTACGGCTCTGCGAGCATCGATGGCACCCCGGTGCCCGACGGCACGGAAGTGCGCGGCCTCATCGACGGGAAGGACTGCACCCAGATCGGGCCCGCATACCAGGGGACGGTGAACGACGGAGGCGTCTCGGCCTACAGCATCCTCGTCGTGCACGAGAGCAGTGAGCCGGGGTGCGGCGCCGAAGGCAAGACCGTGACGTTCACGATCGGCGGGTTGGAGGCGGAGCAGACCGCCCGCTGGGAGGCGACGAGCCCCATTCGCCTGGACCTGAACGCCGGGGCAGGCGAGCCGATACCGCTCCCCACGCCCACACCCACACCGGACGCTTCGCAGCCGACAAGCGCGGCCGGTGCAGCGACGGAGACCCCAACGCAGTTGCAGGGAACGCCTCCCACCGACCCGATCGACATGCCGCGGACACCCGTTCCGCCAGGAACGCTACCGGCAGTGCAGCCCGGCGACGATGCGGCAGACGTGAGCGGGAACACCAGCAGCCCCGTGTGGCTCGTTATCGCCGGGGTGCTGCTCCTTCTCGCCGCGGGCGGGGGCGCCGCCGGGTATCTGCTGAGCCGAAAAAAGCGAGAGAATTCGCCATCGGAGTAACGAGCGGACTTACCTTTCCGTGCGATGTGGTCGTATAAGCTGGTAATGAACGACCCCGGTCGCTCGAAGTTGACGTGATGAAGATCCTGCGCCTGTTCGCGATCGTGTCGTTCCTCGCCGGGCTATCGCTGCTGGTAGCGGGCTTCGTCACGAGCCGGGACGACGGCGACGGCCCGCGGCTAGCGGATGCGCCGCCGGAATTTACTTCGACACCAACCCCGCGGCCTTCGGTTTCGCCCACGATAGCGGACACACCGACACCAACGGCGACGCCCTACGATGGCGCACTCGCGCGCTTCAAGATCCCGCGCTTCAACGTGGACGCAGAGGTCGAGGCGATCGGTTTGCTGCCCACGAACGTGCTGGACACGCCGCACAATCCGCACAATGTCGGCTGGTACGACATCTACGACAAGCCGGGCTTCGGCGGAAACGCCGTGTTCTCAGCCCACTTCGACTACTGGCCCGATATCCGCGGCCCGTTCTATCGGCTTCGAAACGTGGAGGCGGGCGACGAGATCGTGCTTACGATGGACGACGGGCGGGAGTACACCTACCGGGTCATCAGCTACAAGCGCTACCCGGTGGATTCGATCCCGATGGGCGACCTGATCGATGCGGCGGAAAAGCCGGATGACGTCGAGTGGATCACGATGATCACCTGCGGCGGTGCGTTCCAACAGCTCAGTGACGAAGGCTGGGGAGACTACCTCGAGCGGGACGTGGTGGTGGCGGAACGCGTCTCCTAGCACGAGCGGTAAGGCAGCGTGAACGAACTCCTGTCTTCTTCACCGGCCCTGCGATACGTTTGAGCGACCCCACCCGAGGACCGGAGTCCAGACCTTGAAGTTCACTCGATTCGCTCCCATCGCGGCACTCCTCGTGGGGGTGCTCGCGCTCACGGCGGTCGCCTGTGGCGGCGACGACAAGGACAAGGTCGCCAACGCGGCCGAGACGGCCACCACCACCCAGGCACCGACGAACACTCCCACCGAAGCGCCGCCTACACCGACCGCGACGCCCACGCCATTCGACGGCAACGTGGCGCGCTTCAAGATCCCGCGTTTCGGCGTCGACGCACCGATTGAGCTGCTCGGGGTAGACGAGACGAACACGATGGAGACGCCGCAGGACGAGAACACGGCGGTGGGCTGGTACCACATCTACGACCGGCCGGGCTGGCACGGGAACTCGATTTTCTCGGCGCACGTCTACTACCACAACGTGCCAGCGCCCTTTGTGAGCCTCGCCGACAGCCAGGTGGGCGACACCGTGATCATCACGATGGAGGACGGCACGGAGTACACGTACGAGGTGTTTTCCAACGAGCGGTACCACCGCGACACCATCCCCATGGGGGACATCATTTGGCCCCAGGACAGGCCCGAAGGCGAAGAGTGGGTGACCCTTATCACCTGTGGCGGCGAGCTGGACTCGACCGGTTGGGAGTACATCTCCCGGGATGTCGTCGTCGCGAAGCGCGTCTCCTAAGCCACGCACGAAACAGACAGGATGAAGCCCCTCGCGTTGCGAGGGGCTTCTGCTTTTGCGCCGATGATTGTCCGGCCGGTGAGGCGAGCCAGAGTGACGCCCGCCTGCAGGTGTGCTGTGCGGCGGTTACCAGCGGTGTGGGTGCGGCCCAAACCGTGCTTCGTAGAACGGCGAGACCATACCGCCCGGTGGCACGAGCGCATCCACGGCCGCGCGATCCGCGTCGGTGATGTCGATCTCGGCGGCCTTCAGGTTGTCTTCGAGTTGGTCCATCGTGCGAGGCCCAATGATGGCGCTGGTGACGCCCGGCTGTGCCATCACCCAGGCGAGGGCGAACTGCGAGAGCGGAACGCCCTTCGCCTCGGCGAGCGGGCGCAGCCCGTCGACGACGTCGAAGCTCGCGTCGGTCCAACGCTGCCGGTAGTTTTCTGCGACTGGCGTGTCCTGGACCATGGCGGCGAAGCGCGAGTCATCCGGCGGCGGTGCATCGCGCTCGTACTTGCCCGTGAGCAGACCGCCGGCGAGCGGGCTCCAGGGGATGATGCCGAAGCCGTAGGTCTGGGCCATGGGAATTAGCTCGCGCTCGATGCGGCGGTCGAGGACGTTGTAGGGCGGCTGTTCGCAGACGAAGCGGTTGAGACCAAGCTCCTTCGAAGCCCAGAGCGACTCGACCAGTTGCCAGGCGGCGAAGGTGCTGGTGCCGATGTAGCGCACCTTGCCCGAGCGGACCAGGTCGTCGAGCGCCCGCAGCGTCTCATCAATCGGGATGTTCGGCTGCGGCCGGTGGAGCTGAAAGAGGTCGATGTAGTCCGTCTGGAGGCGGCGCAGGCTCGCTTCGCACTGCTCGATGATGTGGCGGCGCGACGAGCCCATGTCGTTCGGGCCGGGGCCCATGCGGTTCCACGCCTTGGTGGCGAGGATGACCTGCTGGCGCTTGCCGTTGCGCTTGAGCGCTTCGCCGGTCGCCTCTTCCGAGCGGCCGGCGTTGTACACGTTGGCGGTGTCGAGGAAGTTGATGCCGGAATCCAGCGCCCGGTCGATGATGTCGGCAGAGTTTTCGGGGGTCGTCTTGCCGCCGAACATCATGCAGCCGAGGCAAAGGCTGCTGACGCGGATGCCGGTACGGCCAAGCCAACGCAGTTCCATGGATCCTCCCGGTTTCGAATGTCGCTGATCACACTCCCGGCACGCCGGGCGGGGGGGGCGCCAAGAGCGGCAGTGCCGAGACGCGCCTCAAGGCGGTCTTCAAGGTCACCGTCGGCGGTCAGCGCACCCGCGAGGCCAGCGCCCGCCGACTGGAGGGCTACGCTTTGGGCTGGGTTTCGGAATCCCTCGGCAAGTCCTTGGACTCGCCCAACTCCTTCGCCCCCTCGGCGGAATCCTTCCAAGGTGGAGCGATAAAGTTCGTGCGCAGCGTCCAGCCTTGCTGATAGATCGGGTCGTCCGGGGAGGCCATCTGAATGCCCATGGCTAGCACCTTTTCCTCCCAGCCGGGCTCGTCCTTGAATGACGCCATCGTACTCCCCCTTTTCGATGAGGTTCGGGTCACCATAATAGACTTCAGCCTGCCCAACAGGCAGCGCAGCTTCGCGCAAGGCCGCAGCGACGTTCGCGCGTGGGCGTCCGGGCTGAGTTCGTCAGTTACCTCGGGAAGGTAAATGCCGTCTGCGTGAAGTCTACGTCTGTGTCGATCTTGTGCTTGGAGAAAACGGGAAGCAGCCGGAGCTGCTCCTCGGCAGTGGTAGGCCGCCCGGTCTCCAGCTTGACGCCGCCATAGTTCGTGGTCTCGACATGGGGCTTATGAATGCCAATGCCCCACTGGTCGTGCGCCTTGCCGAGCGCCGCTGCGGCAAAGGTCACCTCATCGACATCCTCGCTGAAGATGCGGAGAGAGATGCTCGCCTCGCGACCGCTCTCCCCACGTGGCCATCTTGTCGGCGAGGACGATTTCATTCTTGATGCCCAAGTCGTCCAGTAGGCGCAGGGAGCGCTGGCCAGTCGGCGCCGACGTCCGGGCGCTGGGTGCCGATTTTGCGCTTTGCCGGCCGCCGGGCTACTCTCGGACTTCGACCCGTTGTATTTGGATAGAGTAGAAACGTATGGCCAACAGTAAGTCCGCGGAGAAGCGCTGGCGCCAGTCTCTGAAGCGCCGCGACCGCAACCGCTCCCGCCGCTCGGCGGCCCGATCCGCAATCCGCGAGGTCCGCGAACTGGTTGCCGCCGGGGAAAGTGAAGCGACTGCCGCCGCGCTGAGCGCCGCCTATTCCTCGCTCGACCGCGCCGCGAAGACGGGCGCCATCCACGTCGGCAAGGCCGACCGGACGAAGCGCCGCCTCGCAGCCCTCGTGCAGAACGCGCGCTAAGCAGCGTCCGGGCACATGCAGGCTTGAGCCTGCCTCTCAAGAGGCAGGCTTTTTCTCGTTCACACCCTTCAAAGCGATTCTGCCCGCTCAGATGCGGCCGTCCAGGCGCCGGTGCGCCGAGGCGGGTTGCACGATACGGATGTGCCTGGCGGGAAGCGTTGGACACTCGCCCCGCCCGGATGCGTCCCGGCCGATACAGGCGAACGTCAGTCGGTGCTGTAGGTAAGCCCGATCTTCGCCAGGTTGTCCTCGAGGTCGCTGGCGTGCACCTGGCCGACCTTGATGGCGCGGAGCACACCCTCCGCGTCGACGAAGACGGTGTGCGGCAACGCGGAAACGCGGTAGTGCTGGCCAACAGCGCCTTCGGTATCGAGCACCGCGGGGTAGGTGGCGCCGAAGAGTTCGAGGATCTGCTGCGCCCGGTCGGCCGTCTCCTTGGCGTTCACGCCGAGGAAGACCACCTGGTCGCCAAGGGCGTCCTGTGCGCCCTGGAACTCCGGGATCTCTTCCTTGCAGGGGCCGCACCAGCTCGCGTACCAGTTCACCACCACCGGTGTGCCACGGAAGTCGGAAAGCTTGCGCACCCTGGTGCCATCGCGCGCGTCGACGAGGGCGAAATCGGGTGCGAGCTCGCCGATCTCCGGCCGGTCGGGGCCGAGCGGCCCGAGGCCGTCGCTCGACTGCGCGGGAGACGGTTCCTCGCCGGCCCGCGCGAGGAAGACCGCTTGCGTGGAGACGAGCCAGCGGTCTCCGATCTGCTGGACATAGGCAGTCTCGCTGAAGTCGCGCTCTTCGCCGCCGACTTCGACCTTGCCGCTGACACCGACCAGCGCCCAGCCCTGCTGCTCACCGAGCGACCGGAAGGAAAGGGCGGAGACCTGCGCCCGCTCGATATCGTCCGCGGGCTCATAGGCGCCGAGCGTCGCCGGGAAGGCGACGAGGGCGGCCTGCCCCGAATCGCGCACATCCGGGGCGAGCGCGGCTTCGAAGGCGGCCCGGTCGCCGTCGTTGATTGCGCCGTACATCGTCCGCAGGGCACTTTCGGGCGAACTGCCGGGCTTTTCGCCGCCTCCGGTGAAGAGCAGGAAGGCGCCTGCCGCAGCCGCAACGACCAGCGCGAGGGCCAGCACGGCGATGCCTGTCCACTGGCGACTCTGCGCGTCCGTGTTCGTCATAGCTGCCTCACCTTCCATGTACGTAGTGTCATCGGAGGAACGCGGCCGGGGGCACGCGGCTCCTGCCACAATAGTAGCGGGAGGGCGTTTACTGGCCGTTAACACACCTCGAGGAATATCGGACGCGATGGCCACCGCCACGGCGCAGAGCCGCGTGCTCGTAGTAGAGGACGAAGAGACGTTGCTCTTCACCCTCGCGCACAACCTGAAGCGCGAGGGCTACGCGGTGATCACGGCCACGCGAGGTGACGACGCCCTCCGTCTCGCGCGCGAAGTCCAGCCCGACCTCATCGTGCTCGACCTGATGCTTCCTGGGGTGGATGGCATGCAGGTGTGCCGGCTGCTCCGGCGCGATATGCAGGTGCCGATCATCATGCTTACGGCGCTCGGCGGCGAAGGTGACCGCGTGCGTGGCCTCGACATTGGCGCGGACGACTACATTGCGAAGCCGTTCGGCATGCGCGAGCTGCTTGCGCGAATCCGGGCGCTCCTTCGGCGCACGACGGCGGGCGGTGCTGCCCCGCCGGCGGCCACGCTCAGCTCGGGCGACCTGGCGCTCGACCCCGCGCGGCGGGAGGTGCGCCGCGCGGGGAAATTCATTCGCCTGAAGCCAAAGGAGTATGACCTGCTACAATTCTTCGTCCAGCATCCGGCCCGGGTCTTTTCCCGCGAACAGATTCTCGACGAGGTCTGGGGGCTCGACTTCTACGGTGGGCCGAGGACGGTGGATGTGCATGTGCGCTGGTTGCGCCAAAAGATCGAGGACGACCCGGCGGCGCCGGAGCGGCTCCGCACCATACGCGGCAGCGGCTACCTGTTCGAAGGGTAGGTGCGCATGAGCCGGCAACTGATGGTGCGTGGCGGCTTCCTGGCCGCCGTAGCGGCAATCGCGGGCCTGGTGCTCGGGATCATTGGACACCAGGTGGACCAGCCCGCCGCAGCCTGGTTCTTCGAGGCATTCGTACTTGGGGCGGCCTTCCTCGCCATCGGCTACCTCGTCTTCCTTGCACCGGCACGGACGATCGACGACATCGCCGCGGCGGCGGACCGCATCGCCCTGGGCGACTTCGCGAGTCGCGCGAGCGACACCCACTCCGTGGGGAGCGACCTCGTCTACCGGTTCAACACCATGGCGCGCCGCGTCGAAGAGGTCATCGAAGAGGAGGAGGCCGACCAGGCACGGCTCGAGGCGGTCTTTAACGCCTCGACCGACCCGATGCTGGCGGTCACCGCGGAGTGCGACGTTGCGTTCCTGAACGCGGCGGCCGCGCAGCTCTTCGAAGCACCGGGCGACACCGCCATCGGCCGCCCGCTCATCGTCACGACACGCGATTACGAACTTGACCAGCTCGTGCGCCGGGTGCTTGCCCGGCCCGAGAAGCCGCGCACCGAGGTCATCGCGTTCGGCGCAGACCGCATCCCCTTGCGCGCTGTTGCGGTCCCGATTGAGGAAGGCGGCACCTGGTCGGCGTTGCTCGTTCTGACGGACCTCACAGAGTTCGCGCGCCTGGACCAGGTGCGCCGTGACTTCCTGAGCAACGTCTCGCACGAACTACGCACACCCCTGGCTTCGATCAAGGCGCTGGTCGAGACGATGGAATCCGGTGCTGTCGATTCGAAGGCGGAGTCGGAGGAGTTCCTGCGGCGCATCCGGCTGCAGGTCGACCGCATCACGTCGCTGGTCGACGAGCTGCTTGACCTGTCACGCATCGAATCAGGCGCGCTGGAATTGAACCCTGAGCCAATCGACCTCGCGGAGTTGGTTGCGGAAGCGATGGCACTGCTGCACCCCCACGCAGAGCGCCAGGAAGTGAAGTTCGATGTCGCCCCAGGGGAGTGGCCCGTGGTCGAAGCTGACCGGCAGGCGTTGCTTCGCGTTGTCAACAACCTGCTCGACAACGCCATCAAGTACTCTCCTTACGGAGGTACGGTGCAGATCGAAGCGCACGACGAGGGCGACCTCGTGGCGCTTTCGGTACACGACGACGGCCCGGGCATCAACCCGCTAGCACTGCCGCGTGTGTTCGAACGGTTCTACAAGACCGACCTTTCGCGCACGAATTCCGGCACCGGGCTGGGGCTCGCGATCGTGAAACACACGGCGCGCATCCACGGCGGGACCGCGAGCGTGGAGAGCGAGCCGGGAAAGGGCGCGACCTTCACGGTGCGACTGCCGAAGGAGTTCGTGGGGAAACCGCGACCGCCGGTGGGCCTCTCCTAGCAGGGAAGCGTTTCGAACCGGTATCCCCGCGCGGAGAGCTCCGCGAGGACAATCTCCAGCGCTTCTACCGTTTGTGAACGGTTGCCACCGCCGTCGTGGAGGAGCACGACGGCGGTGGGCCGCGCGACGGAGATGATGCGGTTGGCGATGGTCCAGGCGCCCGGCCGGGCCCAGTCCTGCGGGTCCACATCCCAAAGCCAGGTGTCCAAACCGAGCGAGTCCGCAACCGAGGTGACGGTGCCGCTCACGGAGCCGAAGGGCGGCCGCAGGCATGTGGCGCTGCGCTCGGTCGCGGAGGCGATTGCTGACTGCGTGCGCACGAGTTCCGACTCGACACCAGCCCGGCCAAGCAGGGCCAGGTTCGCGTGCGTGTAACTGTGATTGGCAACGGCGTGACCCGCCGCGACGATGTCTGCGGCGATCCAGGGATAGGCATCCACGTTCGTCCCGAGGGTGAAGAAGGTGGCGTAGGCGGCGTAGCGTTCGAGCACCTCGAGCACCCTCGGCGTCCACGTTGGGTGAGGGCCATCATCGAACGTGAGGTAGATGACCGGGCCCGGCCGCGGGGTTGGGGTCGGCGTGGGGGTCGGCACAGGCTTATCGGAAGCGATCTCCGGGATGTAGATATCGAAGTCGCCTGGCGGGGCCGGCGTCGTGGAAGGCTCGGCATCGGCTCCGGGCGACGGCGAGGGTGCAAATTTCGGTACATCCGCCCCCGGGGTCTCCCCGCCTACGGGTGGCGTCCAGTCGCGGTCGGCCGGATCGGCCGAATCGCCAGGGATCTCGAGAATCGGCGTTACCAGCGGCGTGGTGCATTCGGATGGCTCGCAGGCCACGGGCGCCGCCGGTGCGGCGTCGTCGCTCCGGGCGGTGGAGGCAAAAAGGGCAAAGAGCAACAGCCCAAGCAGTGCCGGCGCAAGTAGTACAAGCGAATGCGTCCTGCGTCTCGATGACTGCCCCATGTGACCTCGCGGCGCTGTCTATCTGATTCCGCGATGTCAGCACCGGGGTAAACCGCTCGCGGGCATCCCAGTCTATCCAGATCACGACGCAACGAAAGGGGCTGACGGACAATTCCTGCCGGAATTCACAAGGGGCTGGTTGCCCCTGCAATGACCCACCTGTTACGCAATTGGGAACTCGCTCGACAGCGCTCAGCCGGTAGACTCCGCAACGTGGAGAGACAACCGGGCGAAGAACAGATGGTGGCGTGGCGGGCCTTTCTTGCGGCCCATGCACGCCTCTCGGAAGTGCTGGAACACGAACTCGAACGTGAACGCGGGATGCCGCTGGGCTGGTACGACGTGCTCGTGCAGCTCGACGAAGCGGGCGAGAACCGCCTGCGCATGGCCGACCTCGCGCGGGCCGTGCTCCTCAGCCGCGCGGGGCTCACGCGGCTGGTGGACCGGATGGGCGCGGCGGGGCTGGTCGAGCGTGTCCCTTGCGAGGATGACCGCCGCGGCACCTACGTCGTGATGACGCACGAAGGGCGCGCTGCGCTCAGCGGGGCGGCACCAGTACACCTGCGGGGCATAGAAGAGCACTTCGGCCAGTACGTAGGGAGCGATGACGCGAAGGTGCTCGCCTCGGTCTTCCGCTGCATCACCGATTCGCTCGCCCGCTGAGCTCCTGCCCATTGCACATGGCAATTTCCGACATAGGTTAGTACCTCCGCTCCCCGCCTGCGGTATCGTCCACACATGAGCGAAACGACGCGGGCGCGCCCCTCCGGCGTAGCCCTGACCGGACGGCAGCGGGAGGTGCTCGAACTCATCGAGCGGGGCCACACGAACTTCGAGATCGCACAGGCCCTGGGCATCTCTCTCGAAGGCGCGAAGTACCACGTGCGCGAGGTCATGACGAAGCTCGGCGCTGACTCACGCGAAGAGGCGGTGCAGTTCTGGCGCGAGAGCCAGCAGCCGCGATGGTCAGTGCGCGGGCTGCTCGCGGTGCCGTGGCTCCGCATCGTGGCTGCCGGTGGCGGCGTCGTGCTCGTCGTGGCAGTGGCGCTCGCCGGCTTCGCGCTCGCGAACCGTGACGACAGGACAGGCGAGCGCGTGCTCGTGGCTTACACAACAATGCCCGCAGAGGAGCCGGCACTTGTGGTGCTGGGCGGCGACGGCCGCGAGGTATTCCGGGCTGAGGGGTCGTACGGCGGCCCCAGGTTCTCGCCGGATGGGACGCGCCTTGCGGCCATCGATATCGACGGCGAGGCTCGCATCGACATTTTCGACACCTCGAACTGGAGTTCGACGCAATACGTCCCGGCAACATTCCCGTTCTCGATGGGGTGGTCGCCAGACAGCACGCTGCTGGCGGTGGTGCTCCCCGACCGCGTTGTCTTCGTGGACCGCCGTGGGAAGGAGGTGGAAGCCACAGGGCAGCTCGTGGAGGCGTCACTGGGGACGGGGCTGGAGGATCCGCAGTGGGCGCCGGACAGCGAGCGACTGGTAGCGACGCTGGAAGAGCGCCTGTTCCTGGTGTTGCGAGCGGGCGATGTAGAGGAGCTGAAGCCCCCGGAGGGCAACGGGGCGGGACGAATGCTTCGCGCCATACGGTGGAACACGTCCACGGAACTCTTCGTGCTCGATTTCGGTGCCGATCGGGATCCCGACCGGTATGCGTTTCTCGTGTCGCTTGAAGACGGGAGCGAACCGGTGTGGACAGAAACGCCCCCCGAGCTCGGTCTTTCCCTGGAGGCCGAGGCGTTCCGGGCCGAACTGGAACAGAGGTTTCCCGCGCTGGACATCCGTCTGCCTGCTCCGACTGCCGATGGCATTCATTTCAAGTCGGTGCTAAGCGAGGAGGCACCAAGTGGAGGGTCGAGCGAACCACCAAGAGTCCAGGTGGTCATCAACGCATCGGAGTTGGTGGTGGTGCCGCTGGGCAACGCCATCGCAGCGTTGGCCGAAAGAAACGTCGACGCCGTGGTGGTACGGCACTGAGCTGACGACGTACCCCCGGCTGCGAGATTGGCCACCGAAGCCTCCGATTAGTCTTCAGCGTTTCGCGTACGCTTGCGTGAGTCTCATGGGAGGGACCGAGCAGCAGTGGGAGAAACTGCCGTCGTCGTTCGTGACTTGCGGAAGCGCTACGGGGCCGTCCAGGCGGCCGGCGGCGTGTCCTTCGATGTCGCACCCGGCGAAATCTTCGGCATCATTGGCGCGAACGGGTCGGGAAAGACGACCACCATCGAGTGCCTGCAGGGGCTTCGAAAGCGCGATAGCGGGGTGGCGCTGGTCCTCGGGCTGGACCCACAGACGCAGGGGATCGCGCTGCGCCATCGGATCGGCAGCCAGCTACAGGAGTCCTCGTTGCCCGAACGTCTGCGCGTGTGGGAGGCACTCGACCTGTTCGCCGCGCTGTCACCGCGCTCGCGGGACTGGCGGGAACTCCTCGAAGAGTGGGACCTGGTACAGAAGTGGAACAGCGCCTTCGCCGATCTCTCGGGCGGGCAACGGCAACGCCTGTTCGTGGCGCTGGCGCTGGTCAACGACCCGGAGATCGTGTTCCTCGACGAGATGACCACCGGCCTGGACCCGGCAGCGCGGCATGCCGCCTGGGACCTCGTCCGCGAGATTCGCCGCCGGGGCACGACCGTAGTGCTGGTAACGCACTTCATGGACGAAGCGGAGGACCTGTGCGACCGCATCGCGGTGTTCAAGCAGGGCCGGGTGGTCGCGCTGGACACGCCGCAGGGGCTCGTTTCGCACTATGCCGGCCGGAGCACGGTCCGATTCACCACAAACGACGGCAGCTTCGACTGGCTGCGCGAGTGTCCCGGGTTCGAAAGCATGGAGCGGGATGGCCGGCGCATCGCCATCCGTGGACGCGGGCCGCTGCTCGCGCACGTCGCGGCGGCGCTGGTCGCCCGGGGGATCGCACCACCAGACCTCGAGGTGGAACGGGGAACGCTGGAGGATGCGTACATGGCCATCAGCCAGGAGGCGGCACCGTGAGGGGCGTCCTCAAATTGAGCTGGGTCGAGACGAAGCTCTTCGTGCGCGAGCCGCTGGCGCTGATCTTCGCGTTCGCATTTCCGTTCTTCATGTTGTTCGTGCTCGCCGGGGTGTTCGGGAACGACATCGAGTCGGAGGACCCGGACGCCATCGCGGACTGGCGGAGCGTCGGGCCGATCGACTACTACGTCGCGACCTACGTGGGGCTGGTGATGGCAGCCGCGGGCCTCATCACGCTCCCGCTGCGGCTCGCAAGCTATCGCGAAGCAGGGGTGTTGCGGCGCTTCCGCGCGGCCGGCGTCTCGCTCGCCATCGTGCTCGGCGCACAGGTGCTCGTCGCGGTCACGATGGCGATCATCGCGGCGATCGGTATCGTCGTGGGCGCAGCCCTCGTCTACGACGCCAAGATGCCGGAGAACTGGCCACTCGTGGTGCTGGGCGGGTTGCTCGGGCTGGCGGCCTTCGCCGCCATCGGGCTGTTCCTCGGCGCGGTCCTGCCAACTGCGCGGGCGGTGCAGGGTGCGGGACTGGCGGCGTTCTTCGTGATGATGATGATCTCGGGCTCGGGGCCGCCGCGCCCGGTGCTCACGACCACCATGCGCGCGGTCGGCGACGTGATGCCGCTGACGCACGCGAACATCGTGATGCAGGATCCATGGCTCGGGTTCGGCTGGAACATGACGCGGGCACCGATCACCCTCGGTTTCGGTGTGGCCGCGGCGGTGCTCGCCGTGCGCTTTTTCCGGTGGGAGTAGCGCCGGAGTCCGTCTACCGCGGCGATCTCGCACTGTCAGCTTCGGTGGCCACATTGGCCCCGCCGTTGCGCATCGAAGCCCACATGACGACTGCCGACAGGGCCAGCACGAGCGCCGATACCTGGAACCCGAGCGCATAGGACGCGCGGCCGGTGGCGAAGATGCCGAGCAGGGCAGGTCCAGCTGCCCGCCCGAACGCGACGAGCAGTGCCTGCAGCCCGATGACGCGGCCGAAATATGGGCCGGAGAAGCCTTCCGAGACGACGAGGGCGCGCAGCGGATAGACGGCGCCAAAGACCGCGCCGAAGACCGCGACGTAGACCCAGACCTGCCACCATTCGCCCGCAACGCTGGCGATCCAGGCAGAGAGGGCGAGCAGGAGGAGGCAGCCCGTGAGCAGGGCAGTGCCGGAGAAGCGCGCCGACAGCGAGGGTAGGAGCAGCCGCATCGGCAGCGAGACAATTCCCGTGACGGCGATCGCCACTGCGACCGGGCCGGGTGCGAATCCGCGCGTCTCGAGCTGGGCGATCATGTGGAAGGCGAACCCGCTGAAGGCGGCGGTGGCCACAAAGAACGCAACAGAGAAGAGCCAGAAGCGGGGGGTCGTCTGGCGAACGCCTTCCCGCGTTTCGCGGAGGAGGTTACCGCGGAGGCCGCGCTGGTGGGCATGGCCGTCGGTGGGCTCCCAGAGGAGGAGCGGCACAGCGATCCCGACCACGAGCAGAATCGCAGCAAGTCCGAGCGTGCCTTCACGCCAGCCGAACTGATCGACGAAGAGCCGCGTGAGCGGTGTGAAGATGGTGACGGAGACGCCGCTGAGGAGCGTCAGCACGCCGTACGCTCGTGGACGGTCGGGGGCAGCGAACCAGCGGTTCATGAGCACGTAGACGGGCTCGTAGAAGGTGGCGGCCATGGCCGGCCCGAGGACGACGGCGAGGACAAGGACGGCCTGCCAGGGCTCCTGCACGGCGGCGAACAGCGCCAGTCCTGCAGCGCCAAGCACGGCCCCGCCGGCCATCAGCCGCCGCGAGCCGAAGAGGTCGCTGACCGTGCCAGTCGCGATGGATGCCACGCCTGAGACCAGCAGCGCAAGCCCAAACCCGACCGAGACGACGTCGCGGCCGAACGCACCGCCGGCCGCATCGTCGGTCACGAGGACGCTGAAGGCGTAGGAGAGGGTGCCGTAGCTCGTATTGATGAAGACGGCGGCGAGCGCCACCTGGAGGTAGGTGCGGGAGAGGAGGCGAGGGCGTTGGCCAGCAACAGCGGTCATTCGGCCTCATCGCAAAAAAGCGATGCGGGCACTGTGGGGGCAGGGGCGTGTGGCGTCAAGGGGCGATGCAGTTGCTCAAGTGAGGAATGGCTTTAGGCGCGGGATGACCTCCCGACGGATGTGCCCCTCGATGTTACGAAGGGTGGGAACAACAACCTCGCCGCTGTCCAAGGGTCCAGTGGGTGCGAAACAAATATCACTCGTTGCCAAGAATTCAACCTCCGCGTACCACTCGGGGTTGGATCCGGGGATGAGCGTTACGACAGTTGTTGGGTCATCTTCGTGCAGCAAATTGGCAGGCTTGGCCAACACCCCGTCGGGCAGTCCTGTCCAATGCAGCGTTCTCGTCTGAGCCGTTAAGGTGAGCGTACGGTGCTTATCATGGCCAACTAGCGAGTGCAACTGCCATAAGGGATGTTCAAGCGGATGAAAACGCGCAAGACCACTGAAAGGTTGCAGACTCTTGATGATCGCGATCGCACGTGGATCCATTCCGTCGATCTTTCGTGATGCATTGTTCTGGAACGTTTCAGGAGTGCGAAAGATCGGAAATTCCAGTTCTTGTAGTGCCACCTCCGGGTGTGTAACAATCGGTGAGCTGCC
>JALOAP010000556.1 GCA_023228745.1 Dehalococcoidia bacterium
AAGGATGCCCAGGGCAACAAACTGAAACCTCGCATCAGCAAACTTCGCCGGTATTTAGGGAAGCAATCGGACGCCGTCTTGCAGAAGGGCGTTTTCAGCCATACTGAAATAGAAGATTGGCATGATTACGTCACTTCTCTGCTTGGTCAGGAAAGCACACTGCGCACTGCCCGGCATATGCTTACAGAGCGGGGCGTTATCAAAGAGGCCGTAGAAGGAGCCGAGCCTGGATACACTTCGCTTGCCAATGCTTGGGAAAAAGCCGGATTCAAACCCCACGGCCTGACCTCGCTTATCCAGGAAGCGGGCATGGACGTTAAGTCGATCGACAATCTCACTATCCCGCAGAGCATGGCCAGTTCCCTCAAATCCTATGCTGACGCCCTGAAACCGTCCACGCATAAAGAGATGGGGAAACTCGTTCGTCAGTGGGATCGGACGATGGCGTTGTATCGCGGTATGCTAACCACGCCTTGGCCTTCGTTTCACGCCCGCAACCTAATCAGCGGAACCTTTCAAGCTGCTACACACGGCAAAATTCCCATGCGCGACGTATTGGCCGGAGAGTATAAGGCGATAGCGTATCTGCATGGCAATAAGGATGCGATGAAGTTTCTGCACGAAGTAGAAACCAGCGATATCCTCAAGGGTCACGGTTGGCTTGCCGATACTTTCGGCGACGTAGGGGCAGAGTCCGCCAGCAGGATGCCTACGTCGCTGCGAGAAGTATTCGCACCCTGGAAGGGCGCGCTTAGTAAAAACTGGAATCCGCTCAACATGCGTGGTGTGCGAAACCATGTTGATGACGTTGCCGAGGCGGCGAGAAAAGGCAAGCCGATAGTTGAGAAGCAACCTTGGTACGCCGAGGCTGGCGAGAATCTCTATGGGGCCGTAGAGTTTATCTTGCGGGCGGGATATTACGAAGCGTTGCGTGAAAAGGACTTCTCGGCGGCGGCGGCTAAATACTTAGTCAAACAAGCACATTTTGATTATTCCAAACTGTCAAAGTTCGAAAAAAACGTAGCACGACGGGGAAGTTTATTCTACTGCGTTCCTATTGATAGCCAAATCCTTACAAAAGCGGGTTGGAAAAATTACGACGAACTTAAAATAGGCGAAGAGGTTTTAGGGTACGATATTGAATCGCATCGGCAAAAATGGACTACAGTTGAAGATGTTGCCGTGTTCGATTATGATGGTATTCTTATGTCCATAAATAAACAACAAGGTAATTTTCAATGGCTCTTTACTCCAAACCATCGCTGGCCAGTACGTGCTCGTTCAGATAGTAAACGCGGCTCGATACGAAAAATGGTAAAGGGGTATCAACTCCGCAGTAACCACGCCATACCGTATACTGCTCCTCTTGAAAAATGGCCTGAACATAGTTTATTATCTGTTCGAGAAGCGGCAATAATAGGATGGCTAATAACAGACGGGCATATTGGAACTAAGAAAAGAAGATGGACGTGGGCGATTTATCAAAGTCCCAAAAAGTTTGCTCAGGAGATTAGAGATTTACTGGGAGATGATTGTCTTGGTGAAAACATACATCCTGATAGTGGTGTAATTCAGTTTCGTTTGTCAAAATCATTACGAGATCATCTTTCCTCGCTTGGATTTTCAAATCGTAAAGATGCAATCAACATAGTTGGAAAGCTCGATAAAGCTTCTGCGGAAGCAATGTGGGAGGCTATGTACAAAGCGGACGGAGATATATGCCATCCGCGAAACAGCCATCATTTTGCCTGCGAAAAACAAGACGTTTTCGATGTAGCCCAAATGCTCGTTCAATTGCTTGGCATGAAAATACAGCAGGGGGGAAGGGGAGGATACGTCTCTAAAGATAGAACATGGTGCAAGTTGGCGGACCCGTACAAAAACGGCTACAGCACAATAGGATCTCAATGGTATAAGGGTAAAATCTGGTGTCCACGGACGGGTACGGGCACCTGGGTGATGCGACGAAATGGAAAAGTAATCATTACAGGAAACACTTGGCGCAGAAAGTCGGTTCCGCACTCGCTACTTGTACTCGCCGAACGACCTGGCGGCGCAAAGGCTCAAGCTATTCGCGCCATTAACAGAGCAACGCAAGGCGATACATACACACCGCAGTACCTCAAGGAATCGGTGTCGATACCCGTGGGACAAAACGAGGAAGGCAACACCACGTATCTACGTCAAGGCGGCCTGCCCCTGGAAGACTTGAACATGCTGGCCCTGAGAGGATCGACGCTAGGGACTGTAAAACGCACGGCGGAAAAATTGGTTTCAGAATCTAACCCGCTTCTGACCGGAGCAATCGAATCGTTGACCGGACGGCAGATGTACACGGGGCGACAAGTAAAAGACCTCGCCAGCCGGACGGAAAAGGTAACAGGTGAACCCTGGCCGCTGATAGACCGCACCTTGGCCCTATCGCCGGTATCCCGAGTTATTGGCGAAGGTGAGAAGTACGCCGGTGTTCTCGGCTTGCGGGAAACGGGTCGTTCCCTGCCCATGAACCTTGCCAACGCACTCAGCGGTCTATACTTCACCACGCCGGACGCCGAGAAGTGGAAGCTGCTCGACGCCAGCAATGCACTACGCGAACGCCTGGAAGAGGAGCCGATGA
>JALOAP010000557.1 GCA_023228745.1 Dehalococcoidia bacterium
CACCGCCTCTGCTGCGTCCTTCGCTCGAACGACGGCTGCGACGGGACCAAAGGTCTCCTCCGCGAATACCGGCATCTCCGGCGTTACGCCAGTAACGACCGTCGGGGCGTAGTAATAGCCCTGGCCTTCGATTCGCTTGCCTCCCGCTGCCACCGTGGCGCCACTGGCCACCGAGCGTTCCACCTGTTCCTCCAGCGCGTCGCGGAGGTCGCCTCGCGCGAGCGGCCCAACCTCTGTCTGCGGGTCGGCCGGGCTCCCGACCTTCAGCCGCTGGACGCGCTCCACGAACTGCCGGGTGAACTCGTCCGCGATAGCGTCGACGACGATGAACCGCTTCGCCGCGATGCAACTCTGGCCCGCGTTCTGGTACCGCGCGTTCACCGCGGTCTCCGCGGCCTTCTCGATGTCGGCGTCAGCGAGCACGATGAACGGGTCCGAACCACCGAGTTCGAGCACATTCTTCTTCAGGACACGGCCGCTGGCCTCCGCCACCTTTGCACCTGCAAAGTCGCTCCCCGTCAGCGTGACTGCGCGGATACGCTCATCCTCGATGATGCTCGCCACGCGGCCGCTCGAGACGAGCAGCGACCGGAATACCCCGGCGGGGAAGCCAGACTCACGGAAGACTTCCTCGATCGCGAGGCCACACTGCGGCACGTTCGCCGCATGCTTGAGGACGCCCGTGTTGCCGGCCATCAGCCCCGGCGCCGCGAACCGGAAAACCTGCCAGAACGGGAAGTTCCACGGCATAATCGCCAGCACTGGCCCCAGCGGGTCGAACGCGACGTAACTTTCGGTGGCAGAGCTCTCGGCCGGTTCGTTCGCGAGAAACTCGGCCGCATGGTCCGCGTAGAAATCACAGCACCAGGCGCACTTCTCCACCTCCGCCTGCGACTGGGCGATCGGCTTCCCCATCTCCGCGGTGATCAGCCCGGCGAAGCGGTCCCGGTGCTCCCGGAGATAGTTGGCTGCGTTCCGCATGTGCTCGGTGCGTCGCTCCAGCGGTGTCTTTCGCCAGCTCGTAAACGCCTCTGAGACTTCTATCAGTGCCTGTTCGACCTGTTCCGGTGTGTGCTCCTCGAATGTCGCCTCGACCTGTTCAGTCGCGGGATTGAGGGTTTCGAATGACATCGTTTCTCCCTCCGGTCAGTGCCCACCGCTCCCTGTCGATCCATTCTTGCACAACCAGCCCGCCGCCGTTCTTGCAGCAACAGCCGATTGGATGATGCCCGCTGTACGCATGCTAGGATCCGCCCAATGACTTCCAAGCTGTCACGCCGCAAACAACTGCTCGTGCTCGCAGGGCGTGTGACAGGCGAATTCAGCCGCGATCACTGCACCCATCTTGCAGCGGCGATCTCCTACTACGTGCTCTTCTCACTCTTCCCGTTGCTCATCGTCGCCGTGGCTGCTTCCGGTATCGTCCTGCGCGACGAAGCCCGGCAAGATCGGCTGGTCGACCGCGTGATCGAACACATCCCCCTCGAAGCCGAGGGGCGCGGCGATATCGCCACCGCCGTGCGCGAGGTAACCGGCCGGCAGGCTGGTGCCATTGGCCTCGTTGGCCTCGCAGGGCTCCTCTGGACGGCAAGCAACATGTTCGCGGCCATCCGCCGCTCCATCAACATCGCTTACAACGTCGAGGCCTTCCGGCCGCTCCTGCGCCAAAAGCTCGTCGACTTCGGCCTGCTACTCGCGTTGGGGCCGTTCTTCCTGCTCTCCATCGGTGCCACCGCTCTGGTCGCGTTCGCGCGCGGCGCCTTCTCCGGCGTGCCCTTCGTGGGCGAGGCCATCGCCGACGAGCGCCTCACCTGGGGGCTCGCTGGCTTTGCGGTCTCGGCCAGCCTCTCCTTCCTGGCCTTTTTCGTGCTGTACTGGGTGCTGCCGGCCACTGCCGTACGCCCGCGAGACGTCTGGCCCGGTGCGCTGGTCGCCGCGCTGCTCTTCGAAGTCGCCAAGTCCGGCTTCTCGCTCTACCTCAGGAACTTCGGCAACTACGACGTCGTATTCGGCTCACTCGGCGCCGTCGTAGCCTTCCTCTTCTGGGTCTATGTCAGCGCCAATATCCTGCTCCTCGGCGCGGAGGTTGCCTCCGAGTATCCGAAGGTGCGCAGGGGCGATTTCGATGCACCTGGCGGCGAAATCGACCCCCTGCGCGAGCGCGTTTGGCGCAGCCTTCGTGGCCTCGTCGTGGGCGACTGACCCCGCCCGCTAATCGATCAGCCGAAGCATCCGCTCCACCCGCAACGGCACCTGCTCCTTCATCCGGGCGCCCTGCGGGTTGGTCACGTTCCCCTCGATGTAGCGCATGTGGATCCCTTCACCGATGACCGCCCCCTTGAACATCGCAAGCAGGCGGTAGAAGCGCAGGTTCTCGATCGAACGGCCGCTCCGCTCGGCGTACATCTCTGCCAGTTCATCCTGGCTCGGGAAGCCTTCGCGGAGCGTCACCGGCGGAGGTACACCCCAGTCGATGCCGGCGGCCTTGTCCATCTCGATCTGCTGTGGGTCGCCCCAGCCGGACTGGAGCCAGCCCACGTCCGCAAGTGGGTCGCCGATGGTGGCCAGCTCCCAGTCGAGGATCGCGAGCAGCTTCGGCTCGTCGAAGGCGAACAG
>JALOAP010000026.1 GCA_023228745.1 Dehalococcoidia bacterium
TCTGCTCGATCACGTGGCGGCGCGTCGCCCAGAGGTCGCCCATGTTGGTGACGTCGGCCTGCAGCGGGAACGCCTTCACGCCCGCCGCGCGAAGCTGCTCGACCAGGTCGAACCCGTCCTGGTAGCTGCGGTGGAAGTGGACAGCGACTGATTCGGCGCCATTGAGGCCCGCTGCGAGGGCAAAGGACTGGCCAAGCCCGCCATCTTTGCCCGCACCGGTGATGAGGACGCGCTTGCCGCGAACCCCGTCGGCGAGGTCCTCGGCGTAGCGAAATTTCGCCGGGTCGACCGTGAATGCCATCTCATTACTCCTCGAAAATGGTGTGCGCCATTATGGCTCAGCAAGGAGAAATATGCTTCGGCTATACTTCTCAAGCCACTGGCTGTTCTTTCCCATATCGCGTCTATCGCACGTGACTATTTCACCCCCCTCCCTACACTCGATGTGTGGTTTGGGTGTCGTGGATGAGGAGGAGCGGGCAAGGGGTCGCATGCGTCGCGGTCGCGGCGGCACTGCTTGCCGGCTGCGGCAGCGGCGATGAGGACCACCTGCGGCCCGGCGTGGTCGCCTCCACCGTGCCGGAAGAGGAGTCAGGCCACGCGCGGCTCCCGACACCAGTTGCCCCCGAAGGCGAGCCCCTGGCGACGATTGCTGTGGCGGAGCTGAATGAGCTCTCGGGGCTTGCCGCGAGCCGTGCGCACCCCGGCATCCTCTGGGCGCACAACGACTCCGGCGATACGCCGCGCGTCTTCGCCTTCGATTTGAACGGCCAACCGCGGGGGACGTTCCGGCTCGCGGGTGCGCGTGCAGAGGACTGGGAGGACATGGCCGTCGGCCCCGGGCCGGCACCCGGGAAGTCGTACCTGTACCTCGGCGATATTGGCGACAACTTCGGGCGCCGGCCAAACGTCGTTGTCTACCGCATCGAGGAGCCCGCGCCGGGCACACCCGGCGAAGTCGCGATTCCCGGCGTCGAAGCGATTACGCTGCGCTACCCGCAAGGCGAAGCGCACAACGCCGAGGCCCTGATGGTCGATTCACCCACGGGTGACCTCTACATCGTGACCAAGTCGCTGCTTGGCCGGGCGAAGGTATTCCGCGCGCCCGGTCCGCTGGAGGCGAGCGCGATCGATTTGGAGGCAGTCGCGGAGCTGCACCTGCTAGGCCCCGCTACCGCTGGCGACATCTCCGTTGAGGGCGACGAGATCGCGATCCGGACGTACAAGGACGCCTACCTGTGGGAGCGGCCGCCCGGGGTGTCGGTGGCGGAAGCACTGGGCGGCGAACCTCGGCGCATCCCGCTGGTGTTCGAGCCCCAGGGCGAGGCGATCGCCTATTCCGCGGATGGCCGCGCACTGCTGACCGCAAGCGAGGGCACGAACACCACCCTCTACCGCTACGGTTTCTGGGACGAATGAGGCGCCGCGCGATGGCCGCTAGCCCGGCCCACCACTACCCTTCGGGACGATGAATCCGCGACTCGCGCTCGCTGTGATCGCCGGGCGGACTGCGGCCCTTGTGTCCCGGCGGCTGGGGCGCGGAGGAGGTACGGCGCTGCCCGGGCTGGTCGCCGAGCGGGTGCATCCGGGCCTTGTGCGCGACCTTGCGCGGCAACTCGGCGCCGGGCGCGTGATGATCACCGGGACAAACGGCAAGACCACCACGGCCCGCATCCTTGCGCAAATCCTGGAGGAGGCTGAGCGCCCCTACGTGCACAACCGCGAGGGATCGAACCTGATGCGCGGCCTCGCCAGCACGCTCCTTGCCATCGCCGGCCGTGCGGGCAACATCCCCGGCGCGCGGCAGATGACGGGCCTGTTCGAAGTCGACGAAGCGACCACACCGGCCGCGAGTGCGGCCATCGCCCCGAACGCCATCGCGTTCACCAACCTGTTCCGCGACCAGCTCGACCGGTATGGCGAAGTGGACACCGTCGCCGGGTTCTGGCGGGATGCCCTCGCGCGGGCGCCGAAATCGGCGACCCTGGTCATCAACGCCGACGACCCGTCCGTCGCGGAACTCGCGGTCGGCTGGCCTGGGCCAATCCACTGGTTCGGGCTCGACGACCCGGCGTTCGCCACTGACCACCCCGGTGCAGTCGACGCGCGCTGGTGCCGCGAGTGCGGAGGCACGTTCGAATATGAGCGGCGCTACTTCGCCCACATCGGCCACTGGCGCTGCACCGGCTGCGGACGTGCCCGCGCACGCACGGACACAACCATCCGCGACGTGCGCCTCGGGCTGGATGACGCCACCTTCACGGTCGACGGGCTGGGCGAGGTGACCATGCCACTCACGGGCGCCTACAACGTCTACAACGCCGCCGCGGCCGTCGGCCTCGCCCGCATGCTGGGCGTTCCCGGCGAGGCGATTCGCAAGGGGATCGCGGGGGTGCGCGCGGCCTTTGGGCGCCAGGAAGTGGCGGACCTCGAAGGACGGAAGGTGCGGTTGCTGCTGACCAAGAACCCCGCGGGCGCGAACCAGGTCCTGCGCCTGCTGGCGGCGGTGGCCGAGCAGCCAGAGGTGGGGAAGCTCAAGGTCGCGGTGTTGCTGAACGACCGCTTCGCCGACGGACAGGACGTGAGCTGGACGTGGGACGTTGACTATGAGTTGCTGCGTGGCTCCGTGCACACCTGCTGGGCGGGGGGCGACCGTGCGGAGGACATGGCACTCCGCCTCAAGTACGCAGGCTGGCCGGCGCCGGGGGCTGTGGTGCAGAACCCTTCGACGTTGCTCGATGGGATCCTCGCGGAGACGGAGCCCGGCGACCAGGTGTTCGTCATCCCGACGTACACGGCGATGCTGGACCTGCGCGCGGAGCTGCAGCGGCGAGGCGCGGTGGGTCAGTTCTGGGAGCGCGACGAATAGGCGGGAGCCACTACCAGGATTCGGTGCCGACGACCTCCCGGGCGCGATGCAACGCCGCCTCCAACTGCACGCGGCGCAGGGCAATGTCGGCGCGGCCGCCCTCCAGCGCGCGGTTCATCTCATCGTAGAGTGTGCGAAGCGCGGCTCCGGCCTCGAAGAGGGCGATGAGGCGCGGGTCGGCATCGGGCGGTGGTTTGAGCAAGATAGCAAGGCGAGCGCGATGGCCGTGGAGTCGTTGGTTGTAACGGCGAGCCCAGCTACCCCAGGTCTGTGGATCCTCACGTGCTGCCTCGCGAGCATCGAGTAGCTCGGCGCGCAACAGTTCGAGGGTGCCCAGGCCTTCGCGATACCGCTCTTCGAGTTCCATACCTGAAGCATAGCCGCGGCGGCCGTGGCCCTTCCAGATATCAGCGCGTGCGTGGCCTCCGCGCAGTAGAATCGCGCCCGACACTATCAGAGGGAGTTCCGTGCATGTGTTATGAGTTCGATGCTCTACCGCCAATCCCGGCCATCGCCGGGGCGGCGGTGGATAGCGAGGACCTGGTCCTGACGTCCGACGATGGCACGCAGTTCGCGGCGTTCGTTGCCCGCGCGGAGGAACCGGGGGGCGCCGGGATTGTCGTGCTACCGGATGTGCGCGGCCTGTTCCGCTTCTACGAAGAGCTGGCGCTCCGTTTCGCCGAGAACGGCATCAGCGCGGTGACGATCGACTACTTCGGGCGTACGGCGGGCGTCTCCAAGCGCGACGCAGAGTTCGAGTACATGGAGCACGTCCGACAGACGAAGGCGGACCAGATCGCCGACGATGTGGCTGCGGCGGTGGCCTACCTGCGCACGCCGGAGGGTGGAGCGTGCAGGTCGGTGTTCACCGTGGGCTTCTGCTTCGGGGGTTCGAACTCCTGGCTGCAGGCCGCGAATGAGCACGACCTGGCCGGGGCAATCGGCTTCTACGGCAGGCCGGGACCGAGCTTCGCCGATGGTTCGCCTGGGCCAGCGGACCGGGCCCGCGAAATGACCGCGCCCATCCTCGGTTTGATGGGCGGCGCCGACCAGGGCATCCCGCAGTCGGACGTCGACATGTACCGCGACGCGCTCGAAAAAGCCGGGGTTGAACACGAGATCGTGGTCTATGACGGTGCGCCGCATAGCTTCTTCGACCGGAAGCAAGAGGAATTCGCCGAGCAGTCGGCGGACGCCTGGCAGCGAGTCCTGGAGTTCATCCGCCGGAATTCGTAGCGCCACGACCCCTGGTGGTTTGGCAGTGGGAGCGCGCGAACACGCGATGATGTGTGACCGGGCAGCACACATCATTTCGCGACTGACCAGTTACCCAATGGCAGCCATGTCAAGGGCCGCACGGGCCATAGCGTTTACCCGGGAGAGGGATTGACTTGGCCAATGGACGGGGTAAGGTATGGATCCAGACAGGGCGAGGGTCTGTCGCGAACGTAGCGGCAACAATGACCTGATCCCATACGGAAGGGGGTAAGGGCTATGCGAAGCAAGCTCCATGCCTTCTACGGAGTCTTTATCGTGCAGATATAAGGCCCGCAGATGAGCGGGCCGACCACGGAACCCGCTCCAGGCCGTAGCCCGCGGGCTCTGCAAACGCCGGATGCCATGGTCCCCGCACGGGGAGTGCTCCGGATCGCTTCGGACCGAAGCGGCAGTGGGTCAAGGGCCAACCAAAGGAGTGGGATCCACCATCCGGCAGCAACGGATGGATGGAGTGGAAGAGAGCAGGCCCCGGTGAGGAAGCCGGGGCCTGTTTGCGTTCCAGGAAAACCGAACCGGCACGGGCGGCGCGGAAGTGTCTCAGAATCATCGCTGCAACTCCAACTGGCGCTATCTCCAGGTGTTCGGCCCCTGACACCCTTGTATCAGTTCTGCCAGTTCCACCCACAGACAGTCCCACCTCGGGTAGCTTCGAAACCAAACGGAGCAGCAGCCGGGCAACGCCCCGGGTGCTCCTTCGCTTCCGGCACACAAGGGAGGTTGCATGGGACCGAACAAGACGCACAGTCGCCGCGTGGAGTCGCAAGGAGCGGATGCCTCCCGGGTCGTCGACCGATCGGAGCGGCCATGACGATGCGACGGGAACGATCCCAGGACGAAAACACCGGACGCACCACCCCGAGTTCGTCGACCGCACGCCGTCGAGCCCTCCGGGGGCCCTCAGTTCGCCCGGAAAGCGTCACCCTTCCCGTTGTCGGGCAGCGGGTCTATTCGACCAGCGGACGGCAACTCGGTGTTGTCGCCCAGGTGCGGCCAGATTGCTTCCACGTGGCGATGGAAGAGGACGACGTGTGGCTTTCCCGTGAAGCGATCTTCACGGTGCAGGACGGCTCCGTGACCCTCATCTGCGAGCCCGAACGGATCGTCGCCTACACCGTGAACCCGATGCCCCGGCGGAACGGCTTCCGCTAATCGGCCTTATTCCGCGAGCGCGTTCTCCAGGAAGGCGGACCACTCCGCGGGGCCAGCGGGGTAGCGCGCGAGCGGCTGCCCGTTCAGGAAGAAGGACGGTGTGGAGCGGATGCCGAGCTGATTCGCCTCGCGCGCCTGCGTCAGCACCGCGTCGTAGGTAGCCGGATCCGCGAGACAGGTTTCGAATGCGGCTGCGTCGAGCCCGGCAGTCCGGGCGAAGCGCAGCAGTTCTTCTTTCGCGAAGCGCCCCACATTCAGCTCCTCATCGGTGAGCTGCCCGGCCTCGTACTGGGCGAGGAAGAGTTCCTTGTGAAGCGGCCAGAATGCGTCCGCGTCCGCGGCGCACTGTGCGGCGAAGGCAGCGTTCGCGGAGTCCTGGCCAAGGATGGGCAAGTTGCGGAATTCGAGGCGGAGCTTCCCTTCGAGCACGAACTTCTCGACGATCTCCGGCTCGCTGGCCAGGGTGAACTGGAGACAGAAGGGGCACTGGAAGTCTTCGTAGACGGCGAGCTGCAGCGGCGCATCGGGGTCACCGAAGAAGTAGCCGTCGGTGAGGTCGCCGGGGATGGACATGGAGCGGAAGGCGTCCGCCGGGTCGGCCTGGGAAGACCGTGAGGCGGGTTCGGTCGGGGTTGGCTCACCCTCTTCGGATGTGGGCCGAGGGTTGCTGGCGCCGGCATCGTCGTCACTCGCACAGGCGATGAGCCCACCGGCGACGAGTGTGACAGCGGTGGCCAGCGCGAGCAGCCGGATGGTGCGAAGGAGGCGGCTCATGAGGCCAGGAACTCACGAACGAGGTTGATGAATACGTCGAACTGGTCGTGGTGCACCCAGTGGCCTGCTTTCTCGACTTTCGCCGTCTGGTAGTTGTGGAACGCGCTGAGGTCGAGCGTCGGAAAGCGCTTACCCCAGCTCTCCTGGCCCCAGATGATCAGCAGGGGTGAGCGAATCTGGTTCCAAAGGTCGCGGGCGTCCTCCATGTTGAACTCGTAGGGCGACCCCGCGTGGGTGAAGTTGTCGAACTTCCATGTGTAGCCGCCTTCCACCTCGCGAACGCCGGTTTCGGTGAGGTGCCGCGCGAGTTCGGGCGTCAGGTGCCTGTTCGCCTCCACCATGCGCGTAGTTGCGGCATCGAGGTTGGGGTAGACGCGCGGCTGGCGCTGTTCCAACTTGCGCATGCTTTCGACCCACTCGCGCATACGGCGGTGGGCAGGGCGCCGGGGGCCGGTGGCCCAGCCGAGGCCGCCGAGTCCTTCGACCGTGACGATCTTTCGCACTTTTTCGGGGAAGGTGCCGGCGTACTGCAGCGTGACACCGCCGCCGAGCGAGTGGGCGATGACATCGTAGGGCTCGCGGCCGATGGCCTCGCCGAGAGCGTGCATGTCGAGCGCATAGTCGATGATCGAATAGTCGCCCCCGAGCGACCATTCGGAGTCCCCGTGCCCACGGAGGTCGGGTACGTAGACGCAGTAGCGGTCGATGAGCGCTTGCGCGGTGCGGTCCCAGTTGCGGGCGTGGTCGCGGTTGCCGTGGACGAGAATGAGTGGTGGTTTGGATTCGTCGCCCCAGACGAGGTAGTGGAGCTTGAGGCGACGGGACGGCTCAGTGCCGAGTGAGGGGATGGGGCGCAACGGCCGTGACTGCCTCAGGCTGAGGTCGCGAGTGCCATCCCGCGGGCGCGCGCTGCGCCGCGCACAACCCGTGCAACCTCCTCCGCGAGCGCAATGCCCTTCGCGTCCACACCGCGCTCGCGGAGCACATCTGCAGCAAGAAAGCGGGAGATGTAGGTCTCCGGTTCGAGCCAGCGCGCGACGACGTGTTCGTCGTTGAGCTGTGCGTCGGCACCCTGCGGGGCCGCAGCGTTGTAGACGAGGCAGAAGGCGGTCTCGCCGCCGTGGTCGTAGCTCATCACATCGGCGAGGGCGAGGTGGGCGGGATCTACTTCGATGGCGGTCTCTTCGCGCAGTTCGCGGACCGCCGCCTCTTCCGGGCGCTCACCGGGCTCGATGTGACCGCCGGGAAGGAACCAGCCGCCCGCGGAGAAGCCGGCAGCACGCTTCATCACGAGCAGCTCTGGCCCACGCCAGAGAGCGACCGCCGCAGAAAGTTCGAACTTGTGCATTCCCTGGCACCTCCTTGCCCGCCGCCGGATGGTATCGCAGAAACAGAAACCCCTCCCGAGCGGGGAGGGGTTTCGTTGACGTACGTGGGAGGACGACTACTCGTCGCCGGTGGGGTACCCGGCATCGACCCAGGCGATGGTGCCACCCTCGACATTGTAGAACTCGACACCATCGAGCCCTGCCGCAGTAGCGAACTCAGCCGCGAGCGCGCTGCGCTGGCCGGACTTGCAGATGAAGAGCACTTCCTTGTCGCCGGCGAACTCGCGGATCTGGTCGACCTGCGTCATGACGGTGTTCACGGGGATGAGGCGCACGCCGGTGGCGTGCACTTCTGCGTACTCGCCCGGATCGCGGACATCGACCATGACGGCCTCGCCCTTGTCGAGCTTTTCCTTTGCTTCCTGGACGGAAATGCGGGTGAATGGCTCCCGCGGATCCTTCGTGGCCACGTGCCGAACTCCTGGGTGCTGTGTGCGATCGAGACTAACACAGGGTGGCGCAGCATCGCGAGTACCCGGGCACCATTGCCAGCCGCAGAGGTGTCCTCCAGACTGCGCGCCATGAGCAATCCGCTGACACCGACCGCCGAAGAAGCACTGGCCGAATGGGCCCGCCGGGTGCGCGCGAATCGCGACCAGGCGGAACGCGTGCGGGAAGGGGAAGCCCCCGCAGACTTCTACCGATCGGCGGCGACAAGCTTCCGTGCCGACCCTCGCCGGACGGATGAGCCCGTCCTCGAGATCCTCCGGGGGCTCGCGCAGCGCCACGAGACGTGGCTCGATATCGGCGCCGGTGGCGGGCGCTACGCGCTCCCAATCGCGCTCCTGGCGCAGGAAGTCATCGCGGTCGAGCCATCGGAGGGTATGCGCGCGGTACTGCGCGAAAGCATGGCTGACTACGGCGTACCAAACGTGCGCATCGTGCCCGAGACCTGGCCAACGCAGACGCCCGTGGAGGCGGACGTGGCGCTGATTTCGCACGTCGGCTACGACATCGAAGACTTCGGGCCGTTCCTCGAGGCCATGGAGCGCGCGGCGAAACGCCTCTGCGTGGCCGTCTTCCTGGAACGATCGCCGGCTTCGGCAGCGGAGCCCTTCTGGCCGGAGGTGCACGGTGAGCCGCGGGAGCTCCTGCCGGCGCTGCGCGAGTTCATCGCACTCCAGCTCGCGCGCGGAAGGCTGTGCGAAGTCCAACTCACCAGCCGGCAACCGCTGACGTACGCGGACCGTGAAGCGCCGCTCGGCTGGCTGCGCACGCAGCTCTTCGTGCAACCGGACAGCGAGAAGGACCAGCGGGTAACAGCGGCCGTGAAGTCCCTTATGACCGAGCGCAACGGGCAGTGGGCGGTGTCGTGGGAGGGGCTGGCACTTGGCGTCGTCACCTGGGAGCCACCGCGCTAGCCCGAGGGCCATTGCATCGGCACCGGCACACAGGTAGCTTTCGCCAATGGCTCGCATCGCACTTTTCGACCCGTGCTACCTTTCCACGCTCCGGCCGAACGACGCGATGTGTGCGAAACACGTACTCGAAGCGCTCGGCGACGACGTGACCCTCATCGATGGGCGGTGCTGCGGCCAGCCAGCGTACAACAGCGGCTTTCGCGACGAGGCGCGCTCCGTGGGGCGCGGTCTTCTGCGAGACGCACAACCCTTCGCCGCGATTGTCACGACATCCGGGTCGTGTACGACGATGGTGCAGCACTACCTCCCGGGGCTTTTTCCCGGTGAACGATCGCTCGGCGCGCAGAGCATCGCGAACCGCTTTCACGAATTCGTGTCGTACGTCGCACAGCACCCAAACGTGGGGCAGCTTGGGCTCCGGCTGCGGGGGACGGTTGCCTATCACGACCCCTGCCACTTCCGGCGAGAATTGAAGGCCACACCGCTGGCACTCGAACTGCTGGGCCGGGTCGAGGGGCTGGAGGTGCGCCGCCTGACCTACGAAGCGGAGTGCTGCGGGTTCGGTGGGTCGTTTAGCGTGAAGCTTCCGGAGATCTCGGTGGCGATGATGACAGCGAAGCTCGGCGACATCGCCGAAACGGGGGCGCGCGTACTTGTCTCACCCGACTTCTCCTGCCTGGCACACCTGGACGCCGGGGCGCGCGGCATGGGCATGGAGCTCGAAGCCTGGACCTTCCCCGAACTCCTTTCGCGAGCGCTGGAATGAACTACCACGAACGCGCTGCGCGGGAAATCCACGAGCACCAGCCATCGCAAACCGTGACGCCCATCATGCGGAAGCTGGTTGCAGACTCGGCAGCCATGCTCGCGCGCGGCCGGGACGATGCGCGTACACGGGCAGAAGCCGCCCGCCAGCACGCCATCGACCACCTCGACGACCTGCACGAGCAGGTGCGCAAGCAGTTTGAAGCCCGCGGGATCGGCTATCACCGGGCGGAAACGGCGAGCGCGGCCGTCCGCCAGGTCCGGAGTCTGCTCGGGAACGCGAAACGCGTCGCGAAGTCGAAGACGATGGTCGGCGAGGAAGTTGGGCTGACCCATGCGCTCCGCAGCGCCGGCATCGACGTACTGGAGACGGACATCGGGGAGTACATCGTCGACATCGAAGGGCGCGGTCCGAGCCACATCACCGCGCCGGCGCTCCACCTGAACCGTGCCCGCATCCGCGAGATGCTGGCCCGCACCGGCGCGGACCTGCCCGACGACGACCCCACCCGGCTCTCGCAGCACATTCGCGATGTCGTCGGCGACTATTTCCGCGACTGCGACGCGGCGATCACCGGCGCGAATGCAGTGGTCGCATCGAGCGGGCGCCTCATGATCGTCGAGAACGAAGGGAACGTGTCGCTCGGGGTGAGCCACCCGCGGCTGCACATCGTGATCACGGGGCTCGAGAAGGTGGTGGCCGACGAGGCGCGCGCACTTGCGGTCCTCGAAGTGTTAGCACCGAGCGCAACCGCACAACCACTGACATCGTTTTCGCACTTTGTCGCAGACCCGCTGCCCGGGCAGGAACGGCACGTGATCTTCGTGGACCACGGCCGCTCCCGCATCCTGCGCGATGCACGCTACCGCGACATCCTGAAGTGTATTCGCTGCGGCGCGTGCATGAACGCCTGTCCCGTGTACCGCGCTGCGGGCGGACTCTCGTACGGGTCGCCGTACATGGGACCGATTGGCGCGGTGGTTTCGCCGCTGCTCTGGCGCGACGGGCGCTACGCAGACCTGCCGTATGCATCGAGCCTTTGTGGGCGCTGCACGGAGGTCTGTCCGGCGGGAATCCCGCTGCACCGGATGCTGCTCGACCTTCGCGCTGACGCGGTTTCCCGCGGGCAGGTGGCGGGCCGGGCGGAACGCGCAGCATGGAGAGCGTGGGCACTGGGCTTCGGCGGTGCGACCCGCGCCCGGGCCATCTCCGCGCTCGGGCGGATTGGCCTGCGCAACGCGGGGCGGGCGTTGCGCGCCAGGGGCAGCGACCGCGATCCGCGGCTCCTCCCGGAGGTCTCGCCCGAGCGAGACCCGGCGAACCTCGACCCGGTGACGCCACCCAAGGAGACGGCACAACCGCCGCTCCCCGGGAGCAACGTCATCGGTATCGACGAAGTGATGCCGGACGACCCGCTGGAACTATTCCGGCAGCGCGCAGGGGCGCTGGGCGTACCCGTACTGGGCAGGGTCGAGCCGCGTAAGGGCGACCGGGAGGTACGGGCGGAGGCGGCGGTCGCCAGCACCGGGAGCGTGCTGCTGGTTGGCGATGCCGCTGCACGCCGCCCACTGCTCGCTGCCCGCCGGGTCGTCGTGCGAGTGGACCATCGCTCGGTGGTGGGCTACCCGGGCGACCTTGCGCCGTGGCTTGGCGACGGCGACGCATTGATCCTCACCGGCGCGAGCCGAACAGCGGACATCGAGAAGCAGCTTGTCCGTGGGATCCACGGGAGCGAGGAGCTCGTGGTCGTGCTCGAGTAGTCTCTATCGCCTATTTGCGCCGCCCACTACCATCTGCCGCATGGCGATCGAGATCACCTGGCTTGGCCGCACCTGCTTCCGGCTCAAGGGCCGCGAAGGCGTCGTCGTGACCGACCCGGTCCCACCCGATTCCGGCTACTCGCTCGGCAAGCTGAGCGCCGACGTCGTGACACTGAGCCGGAGAGCTGACCCGGCCTACAGCTACCATGAAGGCGTCGATGGTGACCCCGTGTTGCTCGACGCGCCCGGCGAATACGAAGTTGGCGGCATTCTTGTGAACTCCTTCGCGACCCAAAGCCCGAACGGGATGCGCAACATGCTGTTCGTGGTTGAGCTCGAAGGGATGCGCATCGCGCACCTTGGTGTTATCTCGCCAGAGGCAGCGAAACGGCTCGATGACATCAAGGGCGTCGATATCCTGCTGCTTCCCGTCGGTGGTGCCGGCTCACTCACCGGCGCGCTGGCCACCGATGTGATGGCCACGGTCGACGCCAAGCTCGCCATCCCGATGCACTACCGCACGGATGCCGAGACGATGGCGCTGGACCCGCTCGACAAGTTCCTGAAGGAGACCGGCTCGAAGCCGGAACCGGAACCGAAGATCACGATCACCAAGACGCAGCTCCCCACGGAGCTCACGGTTCGGGTGCTCGAACCCCGCTCATAGTTCTCCACCGGCTTCGAAGCGGAGCACGGCCCCGGTGGGGGCGCTCACTTCGATCCGGGGCGGCAGTTCGCCCTCGCCGGGCGGAAGGCTCACGGAGACCTGAACACCCGCGATGGTGCCCCAGGCTTCGCGCCGAATACCGAGGTCGAGCACGTCCTCGACATCCATGACAAAGGGAACGTCACCCGGTGCGGCGCGGAGCACGCGAGGAGCGATGGCCACGACGCCACCGTCTTTCGTGGGGATGATGGTGTAGCCAAGGAAACGGGCGGTCGCGGCGTCGGGTGGGCGAGCGAACACGCCGGCACGGGAGCCCGCAGCGCGCACGCGCCCCCCGATGAGCACCACCATCTCGTCTGCGAGCCGGAGCGCCTCGTCGCGGTCATGGGTGACGACGATGGTTGTGCTGGCGAACTGGCGGAGCAAGCGCGGAAGGTCGTGAAGCAGTTGGCGACGGCCCGGCGCGTCGAGCCCCGCGAGGGGCTCATCGAGCAGGGTCACGGGTGCGCGCAGAGCGAGCGCGCGTGCCAGGTTGGCGCGCTGCGACTCGCCGCCGCTGAGCCTGCGGGCGTCGCGGTGAAGCAGTGGTTCGATGCCACAGGCGGCGGCCGCTTCCCGAATGCGCGATTCACGTTCCGCAGCGGGGACGTGGCGCAGCCGCAGCGCCAGGTCCAGGTTCGAGGCAACCGACCCCGTGACGAACACCGGCGCCTGAAACGCGTAGGCCACGGCCTCGCGCACCAGCTTCGGTGTGACAGCGTTGCCATCGATTAGCACGCGCCCGGCGGTGGGGCGCTCAAGTGCGGAGATGAGGCGCAAGAGCGTCGACTTCCCGGAGCCATTCGGGCCGACAAGGGCAGTGACCCGCCCCTGCGCGAAGCGTAGCGCGGGGATATCGAGCACGAGCTGCCGGCCGCGTGCGAAGCGGAGCTGTTCGCAGCGAATGTCGTTCACCGGACCCGGCGCTGCTGCACCCATGTCAGGAGCAGCCCGAGTGCCATGGCGTTGGCGTTCTGCCCACGGCTGGTCTCGGTGACGATGGCGGTGGTGAGCACCCGCGTTTCGCCGCGCAAGTTGCCGCCAACCGTCATGGACGCCCCGACTTCGGAGATAACCGAGCCGAAGCCGGCTATCACGGCGGCGAGAATGCCGATCTGGGCCTCACGCGCGATGAGCCAAAGGGTCCGCAGCCGCCCGGCACCAAGCACGGCGAGCAGGTCCGGCAGCTCCCGCGGGAGCGCCTGCACGGCGGCCGTTGTGAAGCCCACCACCAGCGGGAGTGAGATGAGGAACTGCGCGATGACCATGGCGCGCTTCGTGTAAATCAGTTCCATCTCGCCGAAGGGGCCGCTGCGGACCAGGAGCAGCCAGACGACGAGGCCCGCCACAACCGGCGGGACACCCATCCCCGTGTTGACGACGCCGAGCGCGAGCGTGCGGCCGGGGAAGCGTCCGCGCGCGAGGGCATACCCGGTGGGCACGCCGACCATCATCGCGAGCAGGGTCGCACTGCCCGAGACGACGACGGTGCGAAGGGCGATCTCGCGCAATTCCGGGTCGCCAGTGGCGATGAGCCGGATCGCTTCGCGGAACCCCTCCCAGATCGCTTCCATGCCTGCCAGCTCCCGCTAGGATCCGAGGTCTTCGAGCGACTTCCCGGCGTCGGGGGTAAAGAGCGGCTCGCCGTACTCCGCCTTCTTAAAGTCGCCGATGAGCGCCTGCGTCTCCGGGGCAACGAGGAACGCAATCCACGCGCGTGCCTGTTCCACCTTCACAGCGGAATGCTTCTCGGGGTTCACCAGGTAGACGGAGTAAACGTTGAGGAGCGTCTTTTCGCCTTCGAACAGCACCTCGAGGTCGAAGCCGTCGCGAAGCGCGAGGAAGGTTCCCCGGTCTGTGAGCGTGTATGCCTGGCGCTGGTTCGCGACGTTCAGGGTCGCCCCCATGCCCTGGCCGGTCTCTTCGCGGGCGTTCACGGTGGCAGGGTCGATATCCGCTGCCTTCCAGAGCTCGAGCTCCTTCTTGTGGGTGCCAGAGTCGTCGCCGCGGGAGATGAACCCTCCGGCCTCGGCCAGTGCCTGCATGGTGGTGGCCAGGTCCTTTTCGCCGCGAATCCCGGCGGGGTCAGCGGACGGGCCGACGATGACGAAGTCGTTGTGCATCACGAGCTGTCCTTCAACCAGGTCGCCATTGTCAACGTATTTCTTCTCACTCGCCGGGGCATGGACCAACACGGCGTCTGCGTCGCCTTTCGCCCCCATTTCGAGGGAGGCGCCGGTCCCAACCGCGATGACCTTGACGTTCACGCCGGTCTGGTCCTTGAACATCGGCACCAGCACGTCGAGCAGGCCGCTATCCTGCGTGCTCGTCGTGGTCGCCAGGATCATCTCGCCGCCGATTTGCGCGGGTCGTGTCTCGCTCGCGGCGTCGGTGGCCGTGGTGGCCACAGCAGGCGGGGTGTTGGACGCGGAGGCGGCTGCTCCGCCGGAATCGTCATCATCGCCACAGGCGGCGAAGAAAAGGACGCCGAAGGCGATCAGTGTGAGGAGTGCGAGGGTTTTCGCGCGCATCTGGTCTCTCCCAAGCGGTATGCCGGGGGAGCATAGTGGCCGTCCCGGCGATGTGCCAGCGGAGACCGAACGGAAGGCGGGTTCTCGAGCCGAGGGCGTTTACACGAGGCCCGCAGTGCGGGCGTCGTCAAGGAAGCGCTGGATTCCGATGTCGGTCAGAGGATGCTTGAGCATCTGCGGGAGGAGTGAGGGCGGGATGGTGGCGACGTGGGCGCCGGCGAGTGCGGATTCGACCACGTGTTGCGGATGGCGAAGGCTGGCGGCGAGGACTCGCGCACCGAAGCCGTGGGTCTCGACGATGGAGACGCACTGCCGAATGAGCTCCATGCCGTCGCTGCTAACGTCGTCGAGGCGGCCAACGAAGGGGCTGAGGTAGGCAGCGCCAGCGAGCGCGGCGAGCAGAGCCTGGTTGGCATTGAAGATGAGCGTCACGTTGATGCGGATGCCTTCGCGGCTGCAGCGATAGATCGCTTCGAGGCCCGCTTCGTCGATCGGGATTTTCACGACGACGTTCGGGTGCCACGAGGCCAGTTCGCGCGCCTCGGCGACGAGTTCGTCGGCGGTGCGCGTCACGCACTCGGCGGAGATGGGGCCGTCGATGACGTCGGCGATTT
>JALOAP010000558.1 GCA_023228745.1 Dehalococcoidia bacterium
CCCTCCAATGGCCACAACCACGGCCGACCGGACACGCCGATCGAGCACGCCGCTCATGACGATCACGCCGTTCAACATTCGAGTGAACATGCACACCACGGCATGCACACCGAGACCGTCACCGCGGGCAGCCCGGATCCCCAGGTGGGTCACGATGCCCACGCGGGTCACGGAAGCGGTTCGCAGGGACATGATTCCCATGCTGATCATGATCCGGGCGCCCATGCCGGGCACAGCGTGGCCATGTTCCGGAACCGCTTCTGGGTGACACTTGTCCTTTCAATACCCGTGGTCGCGTTCAGCCCCATGATCGCGATGATCTTCGGCTACCACCTGCCCGAAACTGGGTGGACGACATGGATCGCGCCTGTCCTGGGCACAGTGATTTTCTTCTACGGCGGCATGCCGTTCCTCAAGGGCGCGTGGCGGGAGATCAAGCTCCGGCAGCCCGGGATGATGCTGCTCATCGCGATGGCGATCACGGTGGCGTTCCTCGCGTCTTGGGCCACGTCGCTCGGCGCCGGTCTCGATCTTGACTTCTGGTGGGAACTCGCCCTGCTGGTTGTCATCATGCTGCTCGGGCACTGGCTTGAAATGCGAGCACTCGGCGGTGCGTCAAGCGCCCTCGACGCACTCGCTGCGCTGCTTCCCGATACCGCCGAGCTGGTTCGTGAAGACGGGGCCGTGGAACAAGTCCCAAGTACCGACGTCAATGCCGGAGACCTCGTGCTTGTACGTGCCGGAGGACGCGTTCCCGCCGACGGAACCGTCGAGTCGGGATTCGCAGACATGGACGAATCTATGATCACGGGCGAATCGACAACCGTTTCCCGAGCCGTTGGCGATACCGTCACCGCGGGCACCGTCGCCACCGACTCAGCGATCCAAGTGCGGGTGACCGCAGTCGGCGAGAACACGGCGCTGGCTGGCATCCGTCGGCTCGTGGCGGACGCGCAGGCATCCTCCACTCGCGCCCAGGCGCTCGCCGACCGTGCAGCGGCACTGTTGTTCTACTTCGCCGTGGGTGCGGCCGTGATCACCGCAGTGGTGTGGCTCATCGTCGGCAGCCCCGCCGACGCCATTACCCGCACGGTGACGGTGCTGATCATCGCCTGCCCGCACGCGCTCGGGCTCGCGATTCCATTGGTGATCTCGATCGCGACAGAACGGGCCGCCCGCGCTGGCGTGCTGGTGAAGGATCGGCTGGCGCTTGAGCGCATGCGCACCGTCGACGTGGTCATGTTCGACAAGACCGGCACGCTCACCGAGGGCCGCCACGCCGTCACCGCAGCCGCAGCCGTTCCTGGCACCGACCCGCAGCGCGTGTTCCGACTGGCTGCCGCGGCGGAATCACCGAGCGAGCACCCCGTCGCTCGCGCGATCGTCGCATGGGCAAACGAGCACAGCGACGGCTTGCCCATTCCATCGGTTACCGAGTTCCGCTCGGAGCCAGGTGTCGGCGTGTCAGGAACCGTCGAGGGTGTCGAGGTTCGCGTTGGTGGCCCTCGGCTCCTCGCCGCGCTCGACCTGTCCGTGCCCGAAGGAATCCAGGCCGAGGTCACCGAGTGGGAATCGACCGGGTCGAGCGTCCTGTTCGCGGTTATCGAGGGCCGCATCGAGGGTGCGTTCTCGCTCAAGGACGTCATTCGCCCCGAATCGCGTGCCGCCATTGACGAAATGCACCGTCGTGGGATCCGGGTTGGCATGATCACCGGTGACGCACAACAGGTCGCGGACGCGGTCGCAGCCGATCTCGGCATCGACGAAGTGTTCGCGGGGGTTCTCCCCGGAGACAAGTCCGCCAAGGTCGCTGAACTGCAGGAACGTGGCTTCAAGGTCGCGATGGTTGGCGACGGTGTGAACGACGCCCCTGCTCTTGCCCGTGCAGATGTGGGTGTTGCAATCGGCGCGGGTACCGACGTTGCGATCGAGTCGGCAGGCATCGTCCTGGTGTCGAACGACCCGCGCGCCGTGCTGAGCGCGATCGAGCTTTCACACGCCTCCTACCGGAAGATGGTGCAAAACCTCGTGTGGGCAACCGCCTACAACGTGATCTCGGTACCGCTGGCCGCGGGCGTGCTCGCTCCCATCGGCTTCAACCTGCCCCCGGCCGCCGCGGCAGTGTTGATGTCGCTGTCCACGATCATCGTTGCCCTGAACGCCCAGCTACTGCGCCGCCACGAATTGGATCCGGAGAAACTGGCGCCGTTGCACACTGCCTAGCAGTACCCAAGCGCTGACTGACCAAGCAGGCTCAGCGCTCGCTCGGAGCGAGATGTCCCGCCCGACGAGCGCTGGGCTTGCGGTTCCCAGACGAAGTTCGCGATGTCGCGAGAGGTAACCAGTTCAGCGGCCCTTCCACCAACAGTGGGCATAGAACTCATAGGCTTTCGTGTCGGATTGACTTATTTACCTGCGCAATCAAGAATATAAGCATGTATGCAGATGATGCTCCTATCTCACCGCAGCACCCGTATGTGGAGCTCGCTGTCGAGGTGTTCGCAATGCTGGCGGATGCCACCCGTGTGCGGATCGTGCTCGCCTTACAAGACGGCGAACTGTCGGTTGGTGAGCTTGTCGAGATCGTGGGGCGCGCGC
>JALOAP010000561.1 GCA_023228745.1 Dehalococcoidia bacterium
CCCGGTCCAGCGTGGCAATCACGAACGCATGACCTTGACCCTCAACGGTGCAGTGCATTCTCTTTGCAGGAATATTGAGGTCTTTCAAAATCTCCCTCTTGAGGTCTGCCTGATCCGCACACCTTCCAAAGTCAGCCCCCGGGTCGGCTTTTGCCTGATAATTACACCAGCCGTTGATGTCAGACAGAAGCTCAACGTCCCTGTCAGCTCCCTGCCATTTTGACATCATGGTGGAACGGTCAGCAATGCCGAGCGTTGCTTGTATGCCGGCACATCCGATAAACAATAAAACGATTGCGGTTAAGGTTAACTTTTTCATGTGTCTCCTTTCAATTTTGGGTTGATTTGACTTTTTAATTTTTCTGTCATAAACTTTTCTTTGGCTGTATCATCGGCGGGTGTGATATAGCGTCCCCTGTAGGAAGGGAACATAGCCCGCCATGAAAATAAAAAGGTCGAAACTACTATTTTTTCTTAGTAATTTCGGCCTTTCTTTTTAAGGCTCCCTGCTTATCTTTTATCTCCCGCAGGGTAAAAAATCGGGAGATTTTTTTAAAGTGCCTCGCCAGCTTCTTCCTGGCAGGAGGCAACACATTCAATCTCTTCTTCCGGGGTCATAACCTCGACACCCTCCCCGGTGAAGAGAAAAACAAATTTTCCCGGCGCACCATAAGTGCGCCCCGTCCGGTGCGCTTTGATTTTACTCCCCGGCTCCATGACGACGAGAATCTCGTCACCGCTTCCCATTCGCCCAGCATCCCCTTGGGCGTGGGTTCCACGAGCCAATTCCGTAACCCCTTCTCCCAACTCATAGGAGTTGGAGCCACGGAACCCCTCATAACAATAAAGCTGCACGAGGGCGCGTTTATCTTCCGGTTGCCCCTCAACAACCAGGAGAGTTCCCTTTTCTTTTGTGCGGATTACCCCGCACTCAAAAAGGGTCAATTCTTCTTCCCCATCCTTTTCTTGGACGAGGGAGGAGGAGAATTTCCTGCCCACGGGGACACGTGTTAAGGTGCGCCCTCGGCCATCTTCTCCGAGGGGGATGAACCAGAAGCCCTTTGCGTGCTTCTGGCAATTAATTCCGGCGCGAGCGCCGGATTGAGTCGCGGTAAATCCCTTCATTTTGATTCTCCTTTCTCGCCGGTTTCTCCGGCGTTTTTAGGGTGAGAAAAAAGGCCACCCTTGCCCTGCTCGATGATGGTGTTGCGGTTTTCCGCAACCCACCGCCCGTGCTTGCAGAGGTGGCCTTTCATGGCGTGGGGGCAGGAGCACTTGAGGCTCCGCAACCCCACAAAATAATTTTGACCGGGGACGGACTCGGATTCTACGAGCACCGTCCCCTGGCCGTTGTATTGCCAAGAAGAGGGGACAAAAATCTTTTTTGTTACTTTCATGTTACACCTCCTGCCCGTTGCCTTTTGGCCTGGGCGTTGAAGTTTCCCGGTTCCGCCGGGTCGGTTTGTTGATATGGGTAGATTATACATTCATGAATACTAATGTCAAGCTTTTTATTATTCTTTTATGAATATTTTTTGGCAATAAAAAAACCCCGCATTTCTGCGAGGGTTAGGGATGAGGAAGATAGGAAGGTTTATTTAATCAGGTCAAAAAGGTCAAAAATCAATTTTATTCCTAACAATAACTTTATTTTGCTTTTTTATCTGTTGTTTCTATGACAATGCCGCTTGGATCAACAATAAATATCTTTTATTGATTTTCCAAACGATTTTTTTTCATTCATATAAAAATATCTCTTGCATTATATTCAAGAATGTATATAATCTCCAATTATGAAACTACAATCATTTCTTAAAAAAAGAAATCTAAACATTTCTCAGTTTGTCGAAAAAGCGAATTCTATTTTAGAAAACGAAAAACTTAATCAACCAACGGTATGGCGAATTTTAAAAAGTAAAACAATTCCCCGGCCTGAAACAGCCGCACTGATCGAGCAGGCAACCGGGGGCGAAGTTACGAGAATGGAGCTTTTATACCCAGAAACAAAGGTGGACGGCAGGCAAGAATAACTTGTCTTTCTTCTCCTCAAAAGGCCGTCCGCCTCACAATATAATTTTATAGGTTTATTTTCAAGCATTTTGTTAGTTCATCCCTTGAGGTAGAGCATGACAAATGGGTTTGATTTTTCTGAAATAGACAAGTGTGACGATATTTTTCAAGTTCGAATACCCACCGTGACAAAAGATTCTCTAAAAAAACTATCCTCTAAACAGCAAGCGGCGCTGAAAGAGGAAATTTTATTAATCATATCTAAGCATATACATATGGCTAATTACTACTGAAAGTAGTACACCTTCCTCTCTCCTCCTCTCCTGCGCTCCGCCCATTGTGGACGGGGCGTGGAGTGATAACGAATATGGGCGTTATCGCTAATTGAGGAAACGTTTATAGACAGGCCGACCCCCGGCGGTATATCCGGGGGAAAACCCCATCATGAGAAACATTAATTGCCCAAAATACGACCACTGTTTAACTATCCATGCCCATGCAAATACTGAAATGGATTGTAAATATCACTGTCCGGATAAACAGAATCACGACCGTGATCTTAACGAGTTTGAGGCATTTCTGG
>JALOAP010000560.1 GCA_023228745.1 Dehalococcoidia bacterium
ATTCTGGCTCGTCTTCATTGGCCTCTTCCTCGAAAGTGCTGCCCGCCGCAGCCTCGTCCAGAACCGCTACGTCCAGGCGCTCGACAAGTACAACGCCGGCGAGCTCATGGTCCCCGACCCGCCCGTCATCGACCGCGATATGACTGTCGGCGCGCTCGCCCGAAGCGTGATCGAGATCAATCCCCGCGTCTGCTACTTCGTGGAATCCGAAGGGAAGCTTGCGGGCATCATCAGCGCATACCAGATGCGCGCCATTCCCGAGGCCCAGTGGGACACCATGACCGCCGGCGAGGCGATGGTGCCCAGTGGCCGCCTCCAGCCGGTCGACCCGGCGCGCAAAGCGTCGGAAGTGCTCCTCGAGATGGAGCAGGCGGATCTCACGCACCTGCCAGTCGTGAGCGACGGGACGGTCGTGGGGGTCATCGGGCGCGATCGAATCTTGAGCGTCCTCCGGCAGGCGGGGCTCCTGCAGGCACCCGCGTAGGCGGAACCGCCCTCTGCTCGCGCACACCTCGCTGTGGTGGTCTTCGCCCTCCGGAGTTGCACCGTGCTGGGTGGCAGAAGGGGTATTTCTCGCGTCCCTTCTTCCCCTGCATTCGTCACTGTACAGCCGCATGGCACCATACATGTATTGCCTGGCCGATTGACAGTCATAGGCCAGAGCCCTAGTCTCCCCGCATCCGGTGGCGGTCCGGTCTATACATCCCATTTGGAGGGGGAGATGTCTCGAGACGAGATGAACTACTGGCAGCGCTTGGCCGTCGGCCGAACGTCGCGCCGCCGTATGCTCCTTGGCGCGGGGAGCGCAGGCGTCGGCGTGGCTGCACTCGGTCTTGTCGGCTGTGGCGACGACGATGATGACGATGACAACAATGGCGGAAATGGCGGCGGGTCCACACCGGGAGGCACCCAGGCGCCAGCCACCGCTCCCGGCCAGGGCGAACAACCTAAGAAGGGCGGCACATTCACGCTGCACATGGGCGATTCGCCCCGCAGCCTCGACCCGCACTTCGATACCTTCCCGTACTGTACAGGTGTTATCTGCAACACCAACGAAGGTCTGCTTCGCTTCACTCCTGACCTGAAGACGATCGAGCCCGAGCTCGCGACGAGCATGCCCGAGAACCCGGAACCGACCACCTTCACCCTGAAGCTGAAGCCGGGGATCAAGTTCCAGAACATCGACCCGGTGAATGGGCGCGATTTCACCTCGGAGGATGTCAAGTACAGCCTCGAACGGCAGATGACCGACGAGGCTGGCAAGTTCCAGCACGCCTATTTCTTCCTGGGCCATGTCGAGGGTATCGACACACCCGACCCGGAAACGGTCACCATCCGCACGAACAAGCCGTATGCGCCGATGGTGAGCTACCTCGCCAGCCCGTGGACGCTGATGATCGCCCGGGAAGCGGTCGAGAAGTTCGGCGACCTGACCGAAAACGCGGTTGGCACCGGCCCCTTCATCCTTCGCAACTGGCAGAAGGACGTGAAGTTCGAGCTGGATGCGAACCCGGACTACTGGCAGCCTGACCTCCCGCACGTCGAGAAGATGGTCATTCTCATCGCCACCGATGGCGACACGGCGGCGACCATGTTCATCGACAAGCAGGTGGATGCCGCGGTACTGGGCACGAACCAGAAGGACCGCGCCCGCAGCGAGCGCAGCGATGCCACCTACGCCGCCGTGCCGAGCCAGTTCTGGCGCCAGTTCCGCATGCCGCCAACGACGGCGGACCAGCCCTATCCGAAGCCGTTCGATGATCCTCGCTTCCGCGAGGCAGTCGTTCGTGCCATCAACAAGGAGCAGGTGCTCGACCTCGTCTATAGCGGCGACGGTGTCCTTGCGAACGGCCCGATCCTGCCGATCTACGAGAACTGGGCTCTCCAGGAGGACCTCGCCGCGCACGACCTGCAGAAGGCGAAGGAGCTGATGGAGCAGGCCGGGGTCTCCGAGTTCACGGGCGACCTTATCTGGGCCACCACGGCGGAAGCCGACCAGATCGGTGAGGTGCTCAAGCAGCAACTTGGCGAGATCGGCGTCAGCCTGAACCTGAACCCGATGGAGCTGGCGGCCTACTACAACCAGACGTACTCCTACAAGTACACCTTCTCGCACCACCAGCCGCTGAATAACCCCGACCCCGACGAGAACCTCTCGGCCTACTTCGGGGAGAAGAGCAGCTACTTCAAGCACTACAACCCGGACATCTTCGCTCTCATTCAGAAGCAGTCCGAGGAGCTCGACTTCGAAGCCCGGCAGGAGATTGTGCGAGAGGTCCAGCGCAAGATCGTGCTCGACTTCCCCATGTCCTTCATGTTCACCACCAACCTTCACGAGTTCACCGACCCCAAGGTGAAGGGCTGGTTCTACCCGGTGGACCTGTACGACGGCCGCAAGGCCACTGCCTGGCTCGACGTCTGAGCGAGGGAACGCGACCAGGTTAGGGAAACCACGAGGGCCGGTGGCCGCACCGGCCCTCGTGCGTCGAGAGGAGGAGGATTCGTGTCGACTTACCTCGCGCGAAGGGCGTTGCTGGCTATCCCAACCATTGTCCTCGTTGTCTTTGCCACCTTTAGCATCGTGCGTCTTGTC
>JALOAP010000027.1 GCA_023228745.1 Dehalococcoidia bacterium
GAACCCCAACGACACCCGGCCGGAGCGCCCGGATTTCGGCAGCGGCGACACCGTGCGCGTTCACGCCAAGGTTGTCGAAGGCGATAAGGAGCGCATCCAGGTCTTCGAAGGCATCGTCATCCGCAAGCGCCGCAAGGGACAGGTCTCGAACTTCACCGTGCGCAAGATGTCCAGCGGCATCGGTGTGGAGCGGACGTTCCCGCTCTTCAGCCCCCGCGTTGACCGGATCGAGGTTGTGCGCCGCGGCAAGGTGCGCCGGAAGAACCTGTACTACCTGCGCGGGCTCACCGGTAAGGCGGCCCGGATCAAGGAAAAGCGCTTCTAGACTTCATTTCGAAAGCACTCGTGCGGCCGCCTCTCTGTGAGGCGGCCGTTTTCGTCTCGTGACAATGCAACGGCGAACTTGTTTGCTTCGCGCTAACGATCGGCTACGCTTCCTGGCGATGTTGCGCGTCGGATAGCAGCGCCGCGCAGAGGACGCTGTTTCCGCGTCCTCTTTTGCTGTTACGGGAGGCAGCCGTGAAGGTCGCGGAAGGGCAGGCGCTGGGAGAGGTCCTGAACCAGCGCCAGAAATGGCTGCTGCTCGGCAGTCTCATGGTCGCCATGTTTGTCGGCGCGATCGACCAGACGGTCGTCACCACGGCGACCCCAAAGATCCTCGCCGACCTCGGAGGGTTTCACCTGCTCTCCTGGCTCTTTACGAGCTACATGCTGGCCTCGACGGTCGTCGTGCCGCTCGTGGGCAAGCTATCCGACATGTTCGGGCGAAAGCTGTTCGTGCTCGCGGGGATCGTCGTATTCACGATCTCCTCGGCGGCGTGTGGCGCCGCGCCGACCATGGAACTCCTGATCGCGGCACGCGTGGTGCAGGGCCTCGGAGGCGGCATGATCTTCGCCTCCGTCTTTAGCACCATCGGTGACATCTTTCCTCCCTCCGAGCGTGGAAAGTACATTGGGATGTTCACCGGTGTGTTCAGCCTCGCGAGCGTCCTGGGGCCAACGTTCGGCGGTTTCCTGACCGACCTCGGTGGATGGCGCTGGATCTTCTACGTCAACGTGCCCTTCAGCCTCATCGCCATCCCGGCTATCTGGTTCAACCTGCCGGGCAAGGTGACGAGCACGCGGCCAAAGATCGACTTCGCCGGGGCCGTGCTGTTGTCAGTGGCAGCGGTCGCGCTGCTGCTCGCATTCGAGTGGGCCGGTACCGACTACGCCTGGACATCGCCGCGGATCGTCGGGCTCCTGGGCGTTGCGGTGCTGTTCCTTGCCGGCTTTGTCGTACAGGAGACGCGCCACCCCGAGCCGATCATCCCGCTCCACCTGTTCGCGAACCGGACGTTCCTGCTCTCGAACATGGTGGTGTTTACGCTCGGTGTCGGGATGTTCGGATCGTTGCAGTACCTCGCGATCTTCGTGCAGACGTCGCTGGGCGAGTCGGCGACCGCGTCGGGGCTGATCACAACGCCACAGTCCTTCGGGCTGCTGGGGGCAAGCATCATCGGCGGGCAACTCATCTCCCGGACCGGGAGGTACCGGTACCAGACGATGCTCGGCGCGGCCTGCACACTGATCGCCATGCTCTTCCTGCGCACCCTCGACGTCGACGTCGTGCGCTGGCACATCTCGGCGTTCATGGTGGTGCTCGGGGCCGGGTTCGGGCTCGTGATGCCGACGATGTCGCTCGGCGTGCAGAATGCGCTGCCCTATAAGTACCTGGGTGTAGCGAGTTCATCGAACCAGTTCTTCCGGCAGATCGGGAGCGTGTTCGGGGTTGCCATCTTTGCGGCGGTGCTGACCAGCTCGTACGAGACCTCGTTTGCCAACGACCTCCCGGCCGAACCAGCCGCCACGTTGCAGGCGACGGGCACCCTCGACGCCTTCCGCGACCCGACGCTGCCGCTGAACCCGCGCGAGTATGTTGCCGTCCAGCAGCGCGTGCGTGCCGCGGATGGTGGTGATGAAGCGCTCACGGCAGCGGAGTCGGTGCAAAAGGCTTCCGTCGCCGTGGCCATCCGCAAGATCTTCACCTGGTCCGCGATCGTCGCCGCCATCACAATCGGCCTCGTGGCGTTGATGAAGGAGATTCCAATGCGGCGCGACTTTGGCACCAGTCCCCAAAGCGACCAGCCCGCGACGCCGCCCGTAGCACAGGAGACGCTTCCCGCTGCCGGGGGTGGCGGCGGGAGGTAGCCCCTACTGCTCGATGGACGCGATGAACGTATAGAGCGATTGTCCGCCGTCGTGGGCCTCCACCTCGGCCCCGGGGAAGGCTTCGGTGAGCACCCTGGGGACCGCCGCCCGGCTCTCGGCCGCCGCGCTGTCGCCGTAATAGAGCGTGATGAGCGAGCCCTCCGCGGCGCCTCCGGCCGCAAGGCCCGCGACGAGGGCTTCGACGGCGGAGTCGCGCGCGGCGCGAAGTACACCATCCACGAGCGCGATGAACTGCCCCGCGCGCACGGCGATCCCCTCGATTGAGCGGTCGGCGGTTGTGTGCGTGACCTCGACGGTGGTCACGGTCCGTGCTGCTTCCCGCATGCGCTCGAGGTTCTTCGCCACGGGAGCATCGCTGGCGAACGCCACCGCTGCCGCCAAACCCTGGGGCAGCGTCTTCGCCGGGAGGACGTGGAGCGTACAACGCGCCAGGGTCGCCGCCTGCTCGGCCGCAAGGATGACGTCCTTGTGATTTGGCAGCACGATGACGTCGGCGACGCCCAGTCGATCGGCGGCCGCGGCGATATCCCCCGCCGGTGGTTTCACGATGGAGCCAAGGTCCGCAACCGCCGCTCCGAGGCTCTCAAACATGGCGTCGAGCCCCGCACCGCGACTGAGCGCAAGGAGCGCCAGCGGTGCGGAAGCGCCCGTGCCGGTCGCCCGGAAGCGCAGGTGCTGTTCGCTCATGTCGTCGACCTTCACGCGGGAAAGGGCGCCGAAGCGGCGAGCGGCCGCGAGGACGGCATCCGCGTCGTCCGTGTGCAGGTGGATGCGGAGCGCGCCGGGTCCGCCGACGACCACCACGGACCGGTGGCCGCGTGCATCCGCCCAGGCACGCACCTGTTCGACATCGAGGTCGTCGCCGAGCGGTTCGAGGATAAATTCCGTGCAGTAGCCGAACTCCTCGTGGGCGTGGCCCGCAAGCTGTGCGATAGGTTCCCGGGGCATGGCCGGGACCACCGGCGTTTCCCCGCGGAGGCTCGCCAGGAGTCCGCGGAGGATGATGCAAATGCCCTCGCCGCCGGCGTCGATCATCCCTGCTTCACGGAGCTGAGGAAGCTGGTCGATGGTGCGTGCTTCGGCCGCTTCGGCGGCTTTCGTAGCTGCGAGCAGGGTGGGGAGGCAGGAGGCACCTCGTCCTCCCTCGGGAAGACAGTCAACCGCCGCGGCCGCGCCCGTGGCAGCCTCCCGCAGGACGGTGAGCATGGTGCCCTCGACCGGGCGGCTAACGGCCTTGTAGGCCGTGCGCGCGGCCTCGTCCAGCCCCGTAGCCAGCGAGGCTGCGTCGGCGCACTCGGTGGCGGTGTGCGTCCCCTGGGCCAGCCCGGCCAGTGCCTGTGAGAGGATCACGCCGGAGTTGCCACGGGCCGCGTACAGCGCTCCGCGGGCCAGGGCCTCGAGGACCGCGCCAGCCGTGCGGGGTGAGGGGAGGATGGCCGCGGTATCGACCGCTCCCCGGAGCGTCGCCGACATGTTTGTGCCGGTGTCGCCATCCGGAACGGGATAAACGTTGATGGCGTCCACCGCGGCAGCGGATTGGTGGAGGTGTTCTGCGGCTGCGGCGATGGCGTCCAGCAGATCGTCGCCGCTCAGCGGATGAGGGCCGCCGGGCGGCTCGGTTTGGCCGTTATCGGAGGTGGATGCTACCATCGGTCTTCGCGATCATCTCAGATAAAGGTAGAACACGCATGGCTAGTGGCGCCTGCGACGTTTGTGCAAAGACAACTCAGTTTGGCCGGCATATCCGGCACAAGCACTCCGGGCGCTGGGAACGGAAGGCCCCCAAGAAGAGCCGCACGTTCCGCCCGAATGTGGCGAAGCACCGTGTCTTCGTCGATGGCGCGTGGCATCGCCTCAACATGTGCACCCGCTGCCTTCGCACGCTCGTCAAGGTCTAAACAGAACCCCGTCGATTCGACACATGGAAGCGGCCTGCATTTGCAGGCCGCTTCTTCGTGCCTCGTGGCTTTTCCGGGCTAGACGGTTGGGATAACGCGGTGGATCACGGCCTTGGTGAACTCCATCGTGTTCAGTGAGCCGCCGAGGTCGCCGGTCTTCTCACCGCTGGCGATGCAGTCGCGCACGGCGTCGATGAGGCGCTTGCTCATGTCCCGCTGTCCGCAGTATTCCAGCAGGTAGCCGTAGGCTTCGATCGAGCCGGAGGGGTTGGCGATGCCCTTCCCAGCGATGTCCGGCGCTGTACCCCCCGCAGGGTCGAAGATGCCGATCGAGGGCTGGTGGCTGGGGGTGAAGGCGTAGGATGCGCTCGCGCCAAGCCCGATCGAACCGATGAGTCCGTAGACCGCGTCGCTGAGGAAGTCGCCGTATTCGTTTGGGCAAACGATTACGTCGAAGCGCTCCGGGTTCAGGATGACCTTTGCGAGCAACGAGTCGAACAGTTCGCGCCGGTGTTCGGTGTTGCGGTACTCCTTCGCTACCTCTTCGACGACATCTTCGAACAGGCCGTCCGCGGCGCGCTGGATGGTGTACTTGCTTGTGGAAACCACGCTCTGGCGGTGGCGCTCGGCGAGGCGGAAGGCAAAGTGCGCTGCGTGCTCGACGGGGATGCGATCCATCACCCGAATGCTGACCGCGGAGTACTGGCCAAGCCGGATGCCCGCGTCTTCGTAGGTCCCGCCGACGGCCACACGGACGACGTGGAGGTCGATCTGGCCGGTGTAGTTGCGGCTCACGCCCGGATAGGTGCGGCAGGGCCGGTGGATCACCGCGAGGTTGAGCTTGTCGCGCAGGACCTGGTTCGGACTCTCCGTCCGGGTCACGGTGGGGTACTTCATCGCCGCGCCGAGGTCGCGGATGAGTTCGATGCCTTCATCGAGCGCGGCCGCACTGGCCTCGCGACGTTCCACACTCCAGTCAACGGGCCGGAACGTGACTGGATTTCCGAGCGCGTCGTTCAGTGCGTGGATGGCATCGCGCAGTTCCGGCGCGATGCCATCTCCGTTCAGTTCAGCGACTTCGCGGGCCATGTCGATCTCCAGGAGGTTTTTCCCAGACTACGACATCACCTGTTTGCCGGCCCGCAGCCAGCTGGCGAGAGCAACGGGGCAGTTACGCGGGTGATTCTGCCGGCGCAGCATGGTCGTGGGTGTGCGCTTCCTTTCCGTGTTCGTTCTCTTCCTTGGTCTTCGGGTAGTCGTGACTGTGGACGATGGGGCTGTGGTTGTGTTCGTGGGTGTGCCAATACTCGCGGTGTTCGAAACCGCCGTTGGCGGAGTGGTGGTGAGTCACATGGTAGTGGTCGTGGGAATGTACGTGTTCCGGATGCTGGTGCTCTGGTTCGCGCCCCTCGCCCTCGGTGTGTTGTTGTACTGTTCCCTGGGTCATGGCAATACCTCCGGTGATGCGGGGAGCGTAGCGGTGTCGTCTCAGGCGGTGGGTTACGGCGGGAAAGGCATCATGACGAAAGCATCGCGCCGCAGTAACGAAACGTTTTCGTTCGTCGATCCACGATGGCTGAAGCTGCCATTTCCCGTTAGTTAACCTGCTGCTAGACTCCGCACGCTTCGGCCGTCTTGAGGGCAGCCGTCGCTTCGTTGTGCCCCGACGAATGAGACCCTCAAACACCAATCAGCCTAAGGGGGAAGACATGCTCCTGGCGCAGATCATGATTCCCGCGGCCAGTGCGGCCGCGGTGTTGTTCGCGATCTGGCTCGCCTACGACGTCCTGCGAAGAGATAAGGGCTCACCCGCAATGCAGGAGGTCGCAGGGACCATCCTCGAAGGTGCGAACGCATTCCTCAACCGCCAATATCGCACCATCGGCATCCTCGCCGTGGTCACCTCGGTGATCGTCGGTGTCATTGTCGGCATCTTCAAAGAGGACGCGGAGGTCGGTATCCTCACCGGCGTTGCGTTCATCGTTGGTGCGCTCGCCTCGGGGGTTTCCGGCTACATCGGCATGTCGATCGCGGTCCGCGCTAATGGCCGGACGGCGGCGGCCGCGCAAAATAGCCTCGCGGAAGCGATCAATGCGTCCCTCCGGGGCGGTGCGGTCTCCGGCTTCCTCGTTGTAGCGCTGAGCCTCATCGGCGTGGCGGGCATCTTCGCTGTCTATTCGAGGATCCTCGGACACTCCATCCAGGAGACACCGTTCCTCATCGTTGGGTTCGCGTTCGGTGCCAGCTTTGTGGCGCTCTTCGCTCAGCTCGGCGGCGGCATCTACACGAAGGCGGCGGATGTCGGCGCCGACCTGGTCGGCAAGGTCGAAGCGGGCATTCCCGAAGACGACCCACGCAACGCTGCAGTCATTGCCGACCTTGTGGGCGACAACGTTGGCGACTGTGCTGGCCGCGGCGCCGACCTGTTCGAGTCGATGAGCGCCGAGAACATCGGTGCAATGATCCTCGGCGCATCGATCTACGTTGCGACGGGCGAGGTCGAATGGGTGCTCTTCCCGCTCGTGCTTCGCTCCTTCGGCGTGTTCGCGACGATCATTGGGATGTTCACGGTGCCCTTCTGGGCAAGCCGGATCAAGGACCCGATGGGCGCCCTCAACGGCGCGTATTGGACGATCACCCTGCTCAGCATCGTCGGCCTGGTCATTACGACGACCGCCATGCTGGGCGACGAATGGCATTGGTTCTTCTTCTGCGGGATGGTCGGTATCGCAGTAGGTACCGCGTTCGTGTACATCACGCAGTACTACACCGCCGGGTCATGGCGCCCGGTGCAGGAAATTGCCCAGGCGAGCCGCACGGGCTCGGCGACGAACATCATCGTTGGTACTGCTGTCGGCTTCGAAACCACGGCCGTTACGGCGATCACCGTGGGCCTTGGCCTCGTGGTCGCCTTCGTGTTGGGCCAGCAGGCCGATCTCACCAACGTCAGTGATATTTCGACGGGTGTCTTTGGTACCGCCGTTGCCACGATGGGCATGCTGATGTCCGCCGCCTATGTGCTGGCGATGGACACCTTCGGGCCGATTACCGACAACGCGGGCGGCATCACCGAGATGGCCGAGGGCACCAAGCCCGAAGCTCGCGAAATCACGGACGCGCTCGACACCGTGGGCAACACCACGAAGGCCCTTACGAAGGGCTATGCGGTTGGGTCGGCGGCGCTTGCAGCCTTCCTCCTGTTCACCGCCTACCTCGATGAAGTGCGCCTCGAGATGTCGCACATCGCGGGCGACGACGCCGAGCGATACGTGCGCCTGCAGCAGGACAACAACCTGCTCCCGAAGGGGACCGACATCCGCGCGGACTACGGTGTGCGCGTGGGCGACTATGCGACGGCGCTCGAGGGCCTGCGCGGCGAGGTCGACGACGAGGACGCCTTCGGCACCATCGACGTCGATTCCCTCATGGTCGCCGACCGGGAGGAGAGCGCGGCCATCCTCGAACGGAAGGTGGCCGATGGTCATCTGACCGAGGAACAGATCCAGCCGTTCATCGAGAGCGGTTCACCCCTCCCGCTCCCGCGCATCATGCCGGTCAACCTCGGCAAGGTGGATGTCTTCGTCGGCGCCCTCCTCGGTGTCATGCTGGTCTTCCTCTTTAGCTCGCTGGCGATCCGCGCGGTGGGCAAGGCGGCCGGCGGCATCATCGAAGAGGTCCGGCGCCAGTTCCGCGAAAACCCGGGCATCATGACGGGCGAAGTCCGGCCGGACTACGCCCGCGCCGTGGACATCACGACGCGCGCAGCGCTGCGCGAAATGATCGCGCCCGGCCTGCTCGCGGTAGGCCTGCCGGTGGCCGTGGGCCTCATCTTCCGCTACTCCTTCGGTGGCGACGGCAACGAAGGCTGGGCCTCCGTGGCCGGCATGCTGATGGTGGGCACGATCGGCGGTGTGCTGGTCGCGACCTACCTGAACAACGCCGGTGGCGCCTGGGACAACGCCAAGAAGTTCGTCGAGTCGGGTGGGCTCCGCGATCCCGACGGCACCGTGGTCGGCAAGGGCACGGAGACGCACGCGGCGGCAGTTGTGGGCGACACCGTTGGCGACCCGTTCAAGGACACGGCGGGCCCCGCCCTGCACGTCCTGGTGAAGCTGCTCAGCACAATCACGCTCGTGCTCGCGCCGCTGTTTATCAGCTAGCCGGTGCAGTTCACCGCTCACACAGAGGGTCCCCGAACATTTCGGGGACCCTCTTCTTGTTCCAAGCGGCCCGGCATTTCGAGCAGGAGGGGATTTCGCGCACCCTTTCGCGAATCTTGATTGCCCCTGTATTGCGGGCTGCAGACGGAAGACCTGCGCTGACGCATCCTGATCGGACAACGGGCGCAGGAGGAGGCAATGAAGCCGCCGCTAGAAGGCGAGTTGGTTCGATTGCGGGCCCCGGAGCCCGAGGACGAGCCGTACTACTACCAGTGGATCAATGATCCCGAGGTCACCTACAACCTGCTCGCGCGCTATCCATTCACGCACGCACAGGAGCTGGAGTTTATCGCCAAACCCTCGTCCTATGGGTACGTAAATCTCACCATTGTGACGCTGGGCGACGCGCTTCCGATCGGCAACGCCACGCTCCGTAACGCGAACCCCGAGAACCGGCCCGCGGACCTGGGGATCATGATCGGTGACCGCGCCTACTGGGACCGGGGGTACGGCACGGATGCGATGCGGACCATCTGTCGCTTCGGCTTCGAAGTCATGAACCTGCACCGCATCGAGCTCGACGTCTTCGCCGACAACGCCCGCGCGATCAAGGTGTACGAACGTCTCCGCTTCGTGCACGAGGGCCGCAAACGCGAGGCGCACTACCGCCGTGGGGAGTACGTGGACGTGGTCACCATGGGCCTGCTCGCCGGCGAGCTGCGATGACACACCCCGTTGAAGGGCGAACGCGCCCGGCTGCTCGCCGCAGAGCCCGAGGAGCGTAGGAGTGTGTGGGATTCGGTGTTGAAGGGCAAAGGCGCGAGGGCGGTTTGTTTATTGGGTAGGGCGATACGAAGACGAAGTGATCCTGGCGCTGTTGCGGAGCGAACTACGTCGTCCGGCCGCGTGAGGACCAGGACGGGGTGCGGCGTTTATGGGTGTCTAGCTGGCTTGGCGGGATAGTATTTTCTGATTCACGCGGTAAGGAAGAACCGCGTTTCCCGGCACCTTATGCCTACTATGCGGTAAATTTGTGACAGAAAGCGCAAACAAGGGTTGACAGCGCTGTTATCGGATTGATAGCGTCCGGTCTGGAGTTGCGACATACGTGCGCTCGGACACGCTCGCAACACTGCGGAATGCGCCCTACGGGGTGCAACGGGGGACCCATCTCAAGGGGTGAATTCGGCCACTCTCAGCCGATAGGGCGACCTTCCGCCCGAACCCGTCAGCTAACCCCGTACGCAGCAGGAAGGCCTCGGGCAGGTCAGCCCCAAACGAGGCACACGGACGGACCTCGGCTCATTACTCGTCGCTTGCGACTTTGCAGGAGAGAACCACCATGCCGGCTTTGCAGGAAGCCCCGCCAAAATCATGCCCCAAGTGCCGCGGCTCGATGATCGTCGAGCGCGACTGGCACGGGACCTACGGTAGCTGCATCATGTGCGGCTACGTCCATGAAGTGCTCACCAGCCCGCCAGTTGACCTGGCGGCAGAAGAGGCTGCGCTGCCCCAGCGCCAGCGCCGACGGCAGCCGTCGCACGGCAAGCTGCGCCTCTGATTCCCCCTGACGCACACCCGGAAGCGCCCCTGGCAATCGCCAGGGGCGCTTCTCTTTCCCATCATCTGAACGCTGTCTAGAATGCGCCCACTGCAGGAGGGGACTCATGGCCTATATCCGACTCTCAATCGCCCGGCCCCGAAAGGGCGAGGAAGCTCGACTCGAACAACTGATGCGCCAGATCGCCGAGGCTGTTTCCCAGCAAGAGGGCTGCATCGACTGCTACGTCTTGAAACCGCACGACGACAGCGGTGAGATCGCTCGCATCTCCATCTATACGAACGAGGATGCGGCTGAGCAGGCCGCCAACACCGCCCACATCATGTCGCTCCGCTCGGAACAGCACCTGCTCTCCGAACCAGGACACGTAGAACGCGCATTTTTCACGGTCTAACCTGGCTTTTCCCCAGCTGTCACCGAATAGTTTCGCTTCCAGGTCGCGGGGCCGTGCTGGGAAGTGCTTTGCTGGGATCTACCCGGTTGACTCGGGCCGAAAACGCGGGGCACGGGAAGACCCTATCAGGGCATCGGCCGGGACTATTAGGGGAACCCCTAATACGATGCGCGGATGTGATGGTTAGACTTCAGCGTGTTGTAAGGGTTTTCCGTTCGCGATGTGGGAAGGAAGCGCACCAAAACCTACTCGGTGTGCGAATTCGCGTCCGGAATAGCCCGAATTGGCGGAGGCAGAACCTATGAGCTCGATTTCACGTACTGGACGGCCTGTTACACGCAGCGCTGGCACCATGGCAACACCCGGCCGAAGCGGCCACCCGATCCGCATCCTCCTCGTCGATGACCATGCAGTCATTCGCCAGGCGCTCCGGATGCTGCTGGAAAACCAGCCGGAGCTCGAGGTAGTAGCGGATGTGGAGAATGGCCGCGAAGCCGTCCAGGCGGTCGAAAAGCTCAACCCGGACGTCGTCCTCATGGATGTCGTTATGCCCGGCCTCAATGGCCTGGAAGCGACACGCCAGATCCGGCGGGCCAGCCCGGGCACCCGTGTCGTCATGCTTTCCGGCTTCGTCGACGAGGACCAGCTCCTCGAGGCGCTGCGCGCAGGCGCATCCGGCTACATCATCAAGAAGTCAGACGTTTCCGAACTCGTGCTGGCGATCCAGACGGTACATCGTGGCAATAGCTACTTCTCCAGTGCATTGAGCGAAGGCTTCGACCTGGCCGAGGTGCTCTACCAGTCGAAGCGCGTGGACCAGCGCAGCGGTGTCGATGCCCTCACCCCGCGGGAACGCGAGGTGTTGCAGCTCATCGCCGAGGGGTTTACGAACCAGGGGATCGCGAACGAACTCTTCATCAGCGTGAAGACGGTCGAAGCGCACAAGTCGCACATCATGTCGAAGCTGCACGCGCGGCACCGCACAGACCTCATCCGCTACGCGCTGCGCAAGAACATCGTGCGGCTCGAAAGTGTCGAAGAAGGGGAGCGAATGCTCGCCCTCGGCGAGGACGAATCAGCGGCAAGTTAACCGCTGCGTCGCACCAAGAAGCGCTCAAAGGGCCCGGCTCAGCCGGGCCCTTTTCTCATGCCTTTGGCGGGAACGAAGCAGAGGCCGGGGGAAGCGGCTCCTCTGCCGGTTTTAGGGGATCGCCCCCGGCCTGTTAGGGAGGTCTACCCCTGCGCGTGGGCCTTTCCCGATAACCGCATCCTCACCCGGTTCCTACATTGTGAGCACGCTTCGAGGGAGGTCGAGGTCAAGCTGTGATTGAGCTCACCCGGATCGATGGCACCACCTTCTATGTGAACCCCGACCTCATTGAGGTGGTGGAGGCCAGCCACGATACCCATATCACGCTCGTGAACGGGCACAAGTACGTCTGCACGGAGCATCCGCGCATCATCACGGAACGCATCGTTGAGTACCGCCGCGCCACCATGGCGACCCTGCGGAGGATCGCCTGATGGACCTGGCAACCGTACTCGGCATCGCCCTCGCGTTCGGCGGCATCATCGGCGGAAACATCGTCGAAGGTGGCAACCCGGCGGCGCTGTTAAACATCCCCGGTCTGTTGATCGTCATCGTCGGCACGCTTGGCGCCGCCATCGCGTCGCAGTCGTTGGCCAATTTCCTCGGCGTGCCGAAGGCGCTCATGACCGCATTCTTCGCCGGGAAGCAACACGACTCGGTGCAGACCGTCGAGCTCTTCGTCACGATGTCCGATAAGGCGCGGCGCGAGGGCCTCCTCGCCCTCGAAGGTGATGTCGACCGGATCGATGACACCTTCACCCGCAAGGGCGTCCAACTGATGATCGACGGCACCGACCCGGAACTCTTGCGCGAGATCATGGAGATCGATGCCGGGTCGATGAAGCACCGCCATGAGCGGAGCTTCTCGGTGTTGGAGTTCATGGGCGGCATCGCCCCCACCATTGGTGTTCTCGGCGCGGTCATGGGGCTCATGACCGTCATGCAGCACCTCAACGAGCCAGACAAGATTGGGCCGGGCATCGCCACCGCGTTCGTCGCCACCTTCTACGGCGTAGCCAGCGCGAACGTCCTCTTTCTGCCGCTGGCCACGAAGATGAAGAACAACAGCAAGCACGAGCAGCAGTATCTCGAGCTCGTGATCGAAGGGTTGATGTCCATCCAGGCGGGCGACAACCCGCGCATCGTGCGCGAGAAGCTGGAAGGCTTCCTCGTCCCGGCGCAGCGGAGTTCTCGCGGCGAAGGTGGTGCGGGCGGTAGTTCCCGGCGGGAGGCCGCATGAGCCGCCGCAAAGCTCCCGAGGCACAGGCTCCTGAGAACCACGAGCGCTGGATTGTGAGCTACGCCGACATGCTCACCCTGCTCTTCGCGCTCTTCGTCGTCCTCTATGCCACGAGCGATGCAAATCCGCACAAGCTCGAGCAAGTGCGTGAGTCCATCGACCGGGCCTTCAGTGTCGGCGTGTTGCAGGGCGGACAGGGCTCATCGGCCATCTTCCAGGGTGGCGGCATTGTCCCCGGCATCAACGCCGTGAAGGCCACCAACATGAGCGACATTTCGGAACGGTTGAAGGCGTTCGCGGAGGCGCGCGGCCTCATCGGCAAGATCCAGATTCGCGAGGATGCCGATTCGATCACCATCAGCCTCGCCGACAACCTGCTCTTCAGCTCGGGTAGCGCCGAGCTGAAGCCCGGCAGCCAGGATGTGCTGCTGGAGGTGGCAAGCATCCTCGCGCAGCTTCCCAACGACCTGCGCATCGAGGGCCACACCGACAACATCCCGGTGAACAGCGTCGACTACGCGACGAACTGGGAGCTTTCCGCGGCGCGCTCCGCTACGGTGCTGCGCTTCCTTATCGAGTCGGGCGGACTGCAGGCCGGGCGCATGCAGCTCGCTGGCTACGCCGAAACCCATCCCATCGCCGATAACACCACGGCCGAGGGCCGGAGCCTGAACCGGAGGGCGGACATCGTGATTGTCTATCCGACGCAGGAGGAGCTCGACCGCGCCCTTGAAGCCGCCGGGAGACAGCCATGAAAGACCCAAAGATCCTCGCGGGAGGCGCCGTCCTCCTCGCCGCACTCTTCATGTTTTACATCAAGCCGAACTACGTCGATGCGAAGGACCCTGCCGTCTATTCGCAGGCGCAGATCGTCTCCGCGCCGCGGCCAACGCTCACCCTGGAAGAGCGTGTGCTGAACCTGAGCGCACCGGCCACCTCGCCGAAGTACGTGAAGCTCGTGATCGCCCTCGAATTCGCCGATCCGCAGCATCACTGGGTGACGCTCAAGGGCGACGCGCTGGCGGCGAAGAACGCCTCGTTCGCGGCCGAACTCGAACCGGAGTCCCATCGCATCTGGGATGTCATCACCCGGGTGGTGGGCTCGAAGACGATTGAGGAAGTCTCCACCTCCGAAGGGCGAGAGGCACTGAAGCAGGACCTCGTTGCTGCCCTCAACGACGAAATCATCACCGAGAAGGTCGAAGACGTGTTCTTCGTCACCTTCATCACACAGTGAGGCCGTAGCCAATGTCGGACCCGAAGAGTGTACTGACGCAGCTTCTTTCGCCCGCACAGGCGGAGTCCCTGCAGGGAGCGGGCCGCAGCACCTGGGCCACGGCCGCCGCCACCCTCGAAAGCCTTGTCGGGGCGGCGCCCATGCTGGCCGACGTCGCCGCCCGGCTCGTGATGCCCGACGAGATCGCGGACGAATTCGAAGAGCCGCACCTGGTGCTGCCGCTCGAACTCACTACCGACCTCGACCAGCAGGCTATGGCCTATCTCGTCGCACCAACGTCCATCGCGGCGTTGTTCTTCGACTCGATGGCCGACGACCCGGCCGACCAGGAACAGCAGACCATGGTCGTGGCCGGCACGATGCTGAGCCAGCTCGTACAGGCACTGAACACGCAGGTGTTCGCGACCTGGTCCTCGGGTGTGGCGGTCAGCACGGATGACATCCAGGCAAACGCGATGCCGGGCCTGCTGACCTCGATGGGCGACCCCGCACTGGCGCTCACGGGCACGGTCCAGGCCGGCCGCCCATTGCCGTTCACGTTCATCCTGCCCGGCACGTTCCTCGACATCGTCGCTGGCGTCGTCCCGGCAGCCGAAGGCGACGAGGAGGAAGCCCCGGCGTTTGCTGGTCTCGACCCCTCGATCGGCTTCTCGTTGTCCGCCGAGGAGTTGGAGGCGGCGGAACTGATCGAAGACGAAGCGCCGCCGCCGGCGCCGCCGTTCACGGTACCGGTGACCGAGCCTGTCGGTGCCGCTGTGTCTGCATCGGCGGGAGGATCGGAACGGGAGCCCACACCGATCAGCGCAGCGAAGGCCCGCTTCGCGCCGCTCCCGGAGCCTGAGCCCGCGATTTCGCGCAGCGGGATCGACCTGCTCGCGGCCCTGCGGATGAACGTGACCGTCGAGCTCGGGCGCACCCAGCTCACCGTTGCCGAAGTGCTGGGGCTCGGCCCCGGCTCCGTGGTCGAACTGGACCGGCTCGCCGGCGAACCGGTGGACATCCGTGTGAATGACCGGCTCATCGCGCGCGGCGAAGTCGTGGTTGTCGACGAAAACTTCGGCGTGCGGATCACAGAAGTCCTTCGCCGCGGACAGGAGAGCGAGGAGCAGGCGAGTTGAACGCGCTGCAGGACCGGAAGCGGCTGATCTGGCTCGGCGTCATCGGCGGTGTGCTGGTGCTGTCGTTGCTGTTCGTGTCGCTCATGGCGCCTTCGGCCCACCCGGGCGAAGGGAGCGATGGGCTGGTCCTGCGGCCCCAGGCGGACACATCCGATTCAGCAGCGGACGCCGCTGGCCTCACCGGCAAGCCCGCAACGGCGGCGGACGCCGCCGAACCCGCTGGCT
>JALOAP010000562.1 GCA_023228745.1 Dehalococcoidia bacterium
CTCCACCAACATAGTCAAGGCCTTCGTCTTGGGTTTTGAATAGACAAACTGAAGCCGTTTCAAGGCAAACTTTGCCTGATTCAACGCCAATATCAATTCCTCAAGTCGTTCTGCCCGGTGGACAAAAACGAATTTTCCTCCCGTCTTCAACAATCGACCGGCTTGGGCAAGCAAGGTGTGAAAATCAATCATTTCCTCGTGCTTGGCCAGCCGAACCGCTTGTTTTTGCGACGTGTTTTTGCCACTTCCAACTGGGAAAAAAGGCGGGTTGCAGGTGATTAGATCAAATGAAGAAGGCAAATAATGAGAATGGACGACACGGATGTCGTCCCTCACGATGTCGATTTGTTGATCAAGCCCGTTGAGCCGAACGCTTTTCTCGGCACATTGGCAGAGTTCTTCCTGAAGCTCGATTCCGATAATTTTCGCGTTTGTTTTCAGAGACAATAAGAGTGGAATCGGTGCGAGTCCGGTCCCAAAATCCATGATTTGTTTTGTTCTTGGACCAATCGATACAAAATTCGCCAACAAGACAGAATCCAAGGAAAACCGGAGAACACCCGTTGTTTGGATGATTTTCAGCCCTTCCACGCTCAACAGGTCGTGAATCAATTCCGAACCCGCCATGCCGGCACCTCTTTCCTATCCTTCCAAATCTTTGAGTTCTCCACCGTTTTCATCGATGTTTTCCTCAATTGCTTTCTCCCGAAATTCCATGTCGGAAACGTGGTAATAGCCGTTGGTTCCGTTTTCAAAATCGACCCGGGCGGTCATTGTGACGAAATTCAATTGCGTCACCCGGCCTCTGCCTTCGGCTGTTTTGACATAGGAGTCGATCTTTGGCATTTGTTTCCGGCTTTCTTTATAACCGCCATCTTCATAATGGAGACAACAGAGCAACTTGCCGCAAAGTCCGGAGATATTGGTCGGATTGAGCGACAGGCTCTGATTTTTAGCCATTTTTATCGATATGGGCTGAAAGTCGCCAAGAAATGACGAGCAACAGGTGATGAGACCGCAGGGCCCGATTCCACCCAGCGTCCGCGCGCCATCACGAGCGCCGACTTGACGAAGTTCGATTCGCATGTGGAATTCGGTGGCGATCTCTTTCACCAAATCGCGAAAGTCGATCCGGCCTTCAGCGGTGAAATAGATAATCAGTTTTGTGCGGTCGAGCGTGAATTCGCAGTTGAGCAATTTCATCTCTAATTGGTGTTTTTTTACGAGTTCCGCCGTCTTTTGCATGACAGTCGCCTCGTTGGCCTTGTTCTCCGAATATTGCTTCAGGTCTTGTTCCGACGCAATTCGGATGAGTGGTTTTAATGGAAGAACCACTTCCGCTTCTGGAACCCACAAAGAGTCTTGCATCACCGTTCCGATTTCAATTCCTCGAACGGTTTCCACGACGACTTTGTCGCCGTGCTTTACCGTAATGCCATTCATGGCAAAATAATACTGTTTACCCAGTCGTTCAAATCGAACTGGAACTACTTGATATTCCATGGTCAAACCCTCTTTCCAAATATGCCAGCAATTTGTCAAATGCCAGCGCGACATTGATATTGTACTTTAATCTTGATTTCAAACCAAGCATTTTATCCAAAAGCTCTTCGATCCGCTTTTGGCTGATCGCTTCCGACAGTTTCCCGATCAATTCGGTTTCCGTCGTGAACACCAAGAGATCGAGATATCGGACTTTATAATTGAGAATATCTTTTAAAAACAATGTTAACATTGTCAAAAAGAAATCCGTTATAGCCATATCTCCCAAGATCGCACTCCGCTTTTCTTTGAAATGAAGCACAATCGACTTCTCTTTGATTTGCAGGCTCCTCGCCATCTCGATCACTAATTGAACGCTGTCAACGATCAGTGGGTTTTCGACCATCTCCCGAGCCATGTCGATGTTGGTCGTATATTCGGAAACTGCTGAAGATAACAGCGGTGAAAATCCTTCTTTTTCCAAATCGCTCTTGATTTGACACTTGTCGATCGGTCGAAAATGCAATATTTGCGATCGCGATATGATGGTCTTTAACAAGGAATTGATCTGAGTGGTGATCAAGATCTGGAAAATATCTACTCCGGGTTCTTCCATCGTTTTCAAAAGAATATTGGCCGAATATTGGTTGAACCGTTCCGCTTGATCGATGATATAGATTCTGGGTCCCGTCTCGATCGATGCTTTGCCAAATTCAACCAAAAGCTCCTTGATTTGTTCTTTGCGGATCTCTTTGTTGTCGTTTTGCACAAAAAACAAGTTGGGATGCACATTTTTATCCACACGGGTACAATGATGACACACCCCACACGGATTGGCATGATCGTCTTTTTGGGTACACAGCAAGGTCTTTGCGAGTAAAAACGCCGCATCGATCCGTTTGGTGCCGATGGGGCCTTCGAAAATATAGGAATGACTCAACCGATTCGTCTGAATGCTGTTTTGAAGCATCCGTCCGACCGAAGGCTGATAAAAGGTAAACTGATTCCAGGAAAGTAGAGCCATGGCTACTTCCGCCCCGCCAGAATCGTTTCGATTTTGGCGATGACCGCTTGAGCCACTTCTTCGATCTCGCCCTCCCCGTCGATCG
>JALOAP010000563.1 GCA_023228745.1 Dehalococcoidia bacterium
CGAGGTGGTCGTATTTGCGAGCGTGTCGTTGTAGTAGACTGTGATGGTTGCCTCGTCCTCGGTGGCGGTGGTATCTGTGACGGTGAAATTTACTGCCTCCAGCGGGTTGTAGCCATGCTCAAACCACTCGGACGGGCCAGTCGTTGACACCCAGATGGTATAATACTCATCTTTTGGAAACCCCTCCCATGTGGTATCGACCTCTCCTGCCTTGTAAAAGGTGACCCGATACTTGATTGCCTCCACCATCATGAAATCAATACCGCCATCGCTTCCGGTGGTGCCTGTCATAGTCTGGTTGTGGACCTGGGTCTTACCGTAATCTATGCCGAGCAGGTCAAACAACCACGACCAGCTGCCCATTGTGGTCTCGTAACCGGTAGCCTCGACGGTTACCCCTTCGATGGGGGCGCCAAACGCTGACCGGACGATAAACCTGACGTTGTGCGGCGGATAGGCAAACGGGGTGCTCTCGGTCTTGCGGGTGAGGTAGATCGTTTTGAGGGTATCCTCCTCAACCAGGATGTTCTCAGAGACGCCATAATAGTCGTCGTTGCCGGAGACGGTGACAGTAACAATGCCGTAATCCAGGTTGTAGAACGTAGTCCGTCCGTTGGTGGTGACGTTGGCAGCACCGTCTGCCTCTACTGTCATGCTGGTAGTGATCAGGCTGTGGTCGGTGATGTCCCGGAGTTCGAGTGTGAGCGTGTAGAGTCCGCTCATATTTATATCCTGCCTCACAAAGGTCTCGTTTTGGGTCGTTGCCGAGTATACTGCCGACGGTTGATACCCGGTAAGGGTTGAACTGACATTATATGATTCGTTCACGGCAAGATCGTTGAAGATGTAGTACCCGGTGGTGTTGGCAATCGTTGTGTTGCTCCAGGTGCCGTTTGCGATCGTGACGGTCGCCCCGCCTACCGGCTGCCGGTATGGCATGTCGTGAACAAGACCCCCGATAGCCGCGCCGGTGAAGTTGGGAGGAGACGGGATCAGGTATAGATTAATCGTCTTTAGACCGTTGCCCAGCGGCGTGAACGAGAAATTGTTGTGCGTGTACCCGGTCTTCGATGCGTTGACGGTGATCGGGTTGTCGGCATACAGGCCTTTAACGGTTGCATAACTGCCGTCCGCCAGGGTGACGTTACTGGTTATGGTGCCAAACTGCCCGATACCCACGGTGACGCCGGCAAGGGGCGATCCGGTCTCGGCATCATACGCCGTGCCGTTGATCCAGATCTCCTCGTTAAACTCGGCCGTGTCAACGTCGAAGACGTATTCTTCGCCGGTGTCTCTGTCAGTTGCTTTGAGCAGGAGGAAATATGTCCCTGAAGAATAGTCGGTGAGATCAACCGAATGGGTGCCTGATTGTGAGGTGATTGGCCACGATGTTTTTTCGGTGCCGTAGATATCAATGATCTGGCCTCTGTAGGTGTAATCCTGGATGGTGAAAATTGATATATCGTGCGAGACGATTGCGGTTTGTGTCGAGATGTATGAGTCTGCGTCAAACGAGATCGTGCCGCCGCCGTTGATGTATGGAAACAGACCATAATCTAGGAGAGTGTCGCCCTGCATCAGTTTAAGGTAATAGTATCCGGGGCGGGCATCCGGATTGTTTATCAGGAGTTCGGTGATGTTGAAGGTGACGACTCCACGAGATGTGCCGACTGGGAGATGTGTTGTGTTGAGGAAATACCCGGATCCCATTGGTTGCAGCACGATTTTGGTGTTGGCGTCCGCAGGGTTGTCAAGACCGTAGGTTGCATGCATTACTGTGGGATAGACACGTGTACCGTCACTACTGTAGAGACCGTGTGCGTATGAATCGGTCGGGTGTTTGAGGACGTACCAGCCCTCAGGAATGATACCGAGAATGTCTGGCTCGTTACCAGTTATAATAACATCATCTATTGTCATGTATTTGGTGCCGCTGCCAGAATATTTATGAATCCCAAAATTATATGGTTGGGCGCTGCAGGTCTTTTGTGTTCTATAAATGCCATCAACATATAATTTCGCGTAGCCCCCCTCGTAGATCAACTCCACCCGGCACGGTATCGGATAAGAAGTAGGGTAAGTAAGATCAAACTCGCAAAGAAACGCACCTGTTTCTGAATAGAGGCAGACATAGAAATCATAGCCGCTGTTCCCGACGATCGTAACTGCAGCATAATTAAAATTTTGTTCTGGATTGGCGTACGCGTAGGTGTTTGACGAGGAGCCGTAGGTCGCGGAGAGCCTCAGTGCATACGTGTCCAGGTACGGATCTTTCACTACCGAGAGCTTGCCGGCAGTGCCCGTCCACCCATACCCCGTTCCTGACTGGAAATCGTCCTGCCACGCGCTTGCCTGCACGACGAGCAGGCATAGTGCCAGGAGTGCCAGGATACCTGTTTGTCGTCTCATAGTTTGAACTCCGGCATGGTTATGGCGAGGTTCGGTGTTTTGGTGGTGCCAAAGACCGATTCCCATGTCGGCACCGGGTTTGTCACCGTCCAGTCAAAACCGGTTAAGGAGAGGTCGGGACGGATGGCTCTGAGTTTGCGATCGTCCTCGAACCGGATCCTCTTCTGCTGGGGGATGTATG
>JALOAP010000028.1 GCA_023228745.1 Dehalococcoidia bacterium
GGTTTGCATCCGCTACATCGAGGAGATGGGCTTCGGCGACCGCCTGAAGTGGATCGAATCGAAGGTGGCGATCCTGCGCCGCGGCCGCATCTGGCCGTTCGTGACGCCGCTCGACCTGCTGCGCTACCGGGCCATACCACTGACCAGCCGAATTCGGCTCGGGCTGGCTGCCGTCTGGCTGCGCCGCCAGCACAACTGGAAGAAGTACGAAGGCGTGACGGCGCGCGCATGGATGGAGCGCGCCGTGGGGAAGAAGGCCTTCAACGCCGTCTGGGGCCCACTCCTGCGCGGCAAGTTCGCCAACCAGGCCGACCGCGTGGGCATGACCTGGCTCTGGGGGAAGGTCTACCTGCGTTTCGCTTCCCGGAAGGGGAAAGGCGGGATGAAGGAACAGCTCGGCTACCTCGAGGGCTCGTTCAACCTCTACATCGAGGAACTCGCGCGGCGGCTGCAAGCGGAGGGCACGCAAATTCACCTGGAGACGCCCGTCGAGGAAGTGGTGCACGAAGGCGGGCGGGTGCGAGGTATTCTCGTAAAGGGCGAACTGCACGAGTTCGACCAGGTGTTGATGACCACGCCGAACGTGATCACGACAAAGATCGCGCCCGGGCTCCCGGCGGAGTACACCGAGATCCTGGAGCGGGTGCGCTACCAATGGGCGACCTGCCTCGTGCTGGCACTCGACCGGCCACTCACCGACATCTACTGGCTCAACATCGCCGACCCGCTGCCGTTCGTGGCCTGTGTGGAGCACACGAACTTCGTCCCGGCCGAGAAGTATGGCGGCAACCACATCGTCTACCTGTCGAACTACGCTTCGCCGGACAACCCGGTGCTGCAGATGGACGCGGAGCAGGTGTTCGAAACCTACCTGGACGGCATCAAGCGCATCAATCCGAAGTTCGACCCGAGCTGGGTGAAGCAGATGTGGCTGTTCAAGGACCCGGGCGGCCAGCCGGTGATCACGACGAACTATTCGCAGCAGATCGCGCCGATGCGAACCGGCGTGGAGGGCCTCTACCTGGCGAACACGACGCAGGTGTACCCGGAAGACCGCGGACAGAACTACTCACTGCGCCTGGGCGAGCAGGTCGCGACGCTGATGCTGGAGGACGCCGCAGCCGCACCCGCCCGGGCGGGTGCGGCCACGGCGATGAACTAATCCTGGCCTAGATTTCGAGCTCGGTGGCGATCGCTCCACTCGTGAACTGGAGCGGCGATTCCGGCCCCGTCAGCCGCGCGACCACCTGCTGGAACTCCACGTCGTTCGCGGCGCGGTCCTGGTAGCCACCGAAAGCCGCGAGGTTTTCGAACTCCAGGATGCTGACGAGGCCACCGGTTTCCGGCCCGTTGAACAGGAACTGCACGGTGCGCACACGCGCACCGGCCGCAGCAACCACGGGGCGAACCTCGGTGAGTGCCTGGATGGCGGCCTGGGCCTGCCCGGGCTTGATCATCCAGCGATATTGGGCGCGGACGCGCGGACCGGGCGTCCCGGGGTCGTTCCCGAGGCCATCGAGCTCGGGGATAACGCGCGCCAGCCCCTGCCCGACGAGCGTGGCGGCGGGCTCGCGGGCGTAGAGCACTTCCGCTGTGAACGCCTGCCACTCCGGGTCGGCGAGCATCGTTTGGATGCTGGAGCCGTAGGCGTCGCCGCTGGCGAACTCCATGAGGTAGAGCAACTGGCCCGAAGCAGGGCCTGCCGCAGTCAACTGCCAGGCGCGGACGTCTGCCCCGACACGCTCATGGATCGACTTCGCGCGGCCCATGGCGGCGACGACGTCCATCAGCCGGCCCGCTCCCGGTTGCCATGTACTCCCAAAGATGACCGTCACGAGAGACTCCCCTGGCCGAAACGCCGGTGCTGCATTTTACGGTTCGTGCTGTAGGGCATGGCGCGTTCGTTTACCTTGCGCCAAATTTTCTTGCGAACCCTGTCCGGAGCCCGGAGCTTTGCACGGCCGAGAGAGCGTTTCTCGCCGCTCGCACTAGAGTCACCCAGGGGCGGAGCTAGCGGTGGGAGACCTTCGGGCGGGGGTTGCGTATAGTAGTGGGAGATTTCACAAGCGGGGGCCAGCCCATGGCGGCTGCACCATCTCTCCAGGAACTACGCGAACTCGTTGCCGAGTTCCAACCCAACCGGGGCCACGTCCTCCCGGCTCTCCACAAGGTGCAGGAGAAGTACGGATACGTTTCGCGCGAGGCGATCGAAGTCATCGCGCGGCAACTCAACACCACGCCGGCACTCATCTTCGGGTCGGTATCGTTCTACGCGGACATCCGCACGCATCCGCCGGCCGAGACGGAGATTGCGTGGTGCAGCGGGCCAGCCTGCCGCCTCCTTGGCGGGGACCGCATCCGCGAAGCCATGCAGCACACGCTGGAGCTGCCGCTCGGCGGTTCGAGCGAGGACCACCGGTACGGTATCCACCTCGGGCAGTGCAACGGTACATGCAGCGAGGCGCCACAGGTGTGGGTCAATGGCCGCGTCATCGGCAAGCTGACCGTGGCGGATGCCATCCTGCTCGCCCGCGAGATCAAGGAGGGCTCACGAGAATGAACGCCCGCCTCGAGTCCATGATTGCATCGGCCAAGGACGCCTGGACGGCGGCCCAGAACAACGGCCGCGTGAAGATCAATGTCACGGTCGACACATCCAGCATTGCGCAGGGGGCGGACGCGACGCTGGGCGCGCTGCGCGAGGCCGTCCGGGCGAACAACCTGGCAGCCGATGTGCAGGTGACCGGTTCCTGGGGCTTCTGCTGGATGGAACCGTGCGTCGCCGTGCGATCGGCGGCGGGCACGCGCACGGTGCTCTACGCCAATGTGACGGAAGACCGCGTCCCCGAGTTCCTGCAGCGCGTCGTCGTGGACGGCGGCGATATGCCGGAGCTTGCACTCGGCGTAGTCGAGGGGAACCCGACCGCGGAGATCCCACTGCTGGCGGACCACCAGTTCATGAAGGGCCAGGTGCGCCGGCTGATGGCGAACCTCGGCACGACCGACCCGGGGAACGTCGACCACTACTTCGCGCACGATGGCTATGCCGGCTTCGGCATGGCGCTCGAGATGGACGCCGAAGCGATCATCAAGGAGATGCTGGATAGTGGCCTCGGCGGGCGCGGCGGCGGTGGCTTCCCCACCGGCCGGAAGTGGGACTTCCTGCGCAACGCGACGGCGGACCCACGCTACATCATCTGCAACGCCGACGAAGGCGACCCCGGGGCCTGGGTGAACCGCATCCTGATGGAGGGCGACCCGCACCTGATCATCGAGGGGATGCTCATCGCCGCGCTTGCGGCGCACTCGACCGAAGGCTACATCTACCTGCGCTACGAATATCCGCTCGCCATTGAGCGGATGCAGCATGCAGTGGACCAGGCGTATGAGCGCGGCCTGCTTGGGAAGGACATCCTTGGGACGGGCAAGGATTTCGACCTGTTCGTGTTCAAGGGCGCGGGCAGCTACGTCTGCGGCGAAGAGACGGGGCTCATCAACTCGATCGACAGCTACCGTGGCATGCCGCGCATCAAGCCGCCGTTCCCCGCGCAGGCCGGCCTCTGGAACAAACCGACCAACGTAAACAATGTGGAGTCCTACGCGAACGCGCCGCTCATCATTCGCAACGGCGCACAGTGGTGGAGCTCGGTGAGCGACCAGAAGGAGAAGGGGACGAAGATGTTCACCTTCTCCGGGCAGGTGAACTGGCCGGGCTGCATCGAGATCCCATTCGGGCCCAAGGTGCGCGATGTGCTGGATCAGTACGCCGGCGGCATGCGGGATGGCCGCAAGTGCAAGGGCTTCCAGCCCGGCGGGCCACTCTCGGGCATGCTCAACGCGGCCGACCTAGACCTCACGCTGACGCTCGACCCGTATCGCGAGAAGGGGATGTTCCTTGGCTCGGGCGGCATCGTCTTCTTCGACGAGACGGCGTGCATCGTGGACATGTGCAACTTCTTCCTCGCGTTCTGCGAAGACGAGAGCTGCGGGCGCTGCACGACCTGCCACGGTGGCACACAGCGCGCCGTCGAGGTGATCCGCCGTATTCAGAACGGCGGTGGCCGCGAGACGGACGTTAACATCTTCGAACAGCTCGTAACGACACTCGTCTGGTCGAACTGCCTGCACGGCCAGTTCGCGCCGACCGCAATCAAGACGTCGCTGAAGGCGTTCCGGGATGAGTGGATGGAGCACATCGTCGATAAGCGGTGCCGGGCGGGCGTCTGCCCGGGGCTCATCCGCTACGTGGTGCGCTCGCAGGGCGACCCGGACCTGCCGAAGGCGGAGGATATCTGCCCGACGCGTGCCATCTACCAGGACGACGGCCAGTACGCGGTCGACGACGCACTCTGCATCCGCTGCGGCGCCTGCAAGGAAGTGGCGCCGAACGGGATGGAAGTAGTGGACGCGATCGTGCAGGTCGTGCCCGCGGGAGCAGCGGCCGCGGGCTAAGTCGCAACGACTCGGAGAGATCGAGGGGGGCGGCCGGTTGGCCGCCCCTCCTGGCATCCGGCCCTCGATGGTGACTAGCGGCGCCCGGCGTTCTGTTCTCAGTTCCGCTTCCGGCGTTGTTCTGTTGTGGGCGAGATACCCGTACAAAACGAGCAGGAGAGCAACACGGAATGGCATGGCGCCTGGCGAGGCCAGGTCCGCCCGGACGGAGGTCAGAGACGCCTCTCGAGGACGCAGAGGTCCTGGAGCGGGAGCCCGGCGTGGCCAGTGCGGGGGACGTGCGGCTTCGCGGCGCGGACGCGGTTCATGTGGTCGAGGCGGAGTTCGACGAGGCGGAAGCCGTGGCGCAGGTAGAAGCGCAGGGCGTCGACGTTGTCGTTGGTCGTGGCGACCATGAGCCGGGTGACACCCCGCTCGTGGAGCAGCGATTCGACGTAGGCCAGGAGCCGGGCGCCGGTACCGCTACCGGGTGGTTCGGCATGAACGCTGACGAGTTCGGCCAGGTCGCCGTCCACGTACTAGGTGACGAGGCCCCGGCGCCCGGCGTCCGGGTCTTCGAAGAGCACCCCTTCGACATCGCCGGGGTGAAAGACGCCGAGGGCCGCGAAGATGGGCGGCCCGCCGGAGAACGCGGTCCAGTCTGCCTCGATCTCCTCCGTGGCGGGTGAGCGCAGGGACTCGGGCATTCGCGAAATGTAACACCGGCGTGAGCCGGTCGTGCTTCCGCCAGGTTGCCGCTGCTACACAACCTTGACTTCTCCCAGAGCGCGGAAAGGCCCTCCTTACGGCTGTCGTGCTGCAATGAACGGCGCCGACAGGAGGAGCTGATAGATGGACATGTCGTTGCGGGCGAGAGAGATGCGGGGTGGCCGGAGGCGGTATATGCGCATGGTGGACCGGCAGTTGCCGGCTTTCCCGCTGCGGGCGCGTCGCACACAGCGGCGCTCGTGGTTCCAGCGCCAGCGAATGGCAGTTCAGCTCGGGCTGGTGGCAGCAATTGCGATGTCCACGGGCGCAGCCTTCGCCATGATCTTCGACCCGACGGCGGGGCGCCGGCGGCGAGCGCTGGCGCGCGACAAGATGGCGAAGGCGTGGCACCGGGGCAACAAGCGTGCGGGCCGCATGAGCCGTGCAGGCGTGGGCTTCGTGCGCGGCAGGGCGCAGCGCGCCTTCCATGCAATGCGGCCACGACACTACGACAGCAGTGACCAGGTGGTAGTGGACCGCCTCGAGAGCATGGTCTTCCGCGACCCGGACGTCCCGAAGGGCTCATTGAACATCGACGTGGTGGACGGCTGTGCGGTTCTACGCGGCGCCGTGACTTCGCCCTACTGGATCCGCGAGATGGAGCGGCGCGTGCTGGAGGTCCCGGGTGTGCAGCGGGTGGAGAACCTGATGCACATGGTGGGCACGGAGGCGCCGAACAAGATGGAAGCGATCGAGGCGTCAGAGCAAGGCTGGAAGGACCGGGCGATGCCACGCACCTACTGACTCGCCGGCGCACCCCTGGGGGCGCCAGGCATTCGTGGCGAAGCCGGGGTCTCCGGGCCCCGGCTTCGCCTCATCTCCCGTCCGCCGCCGCGGGGAGGTAGAATCGCGGCCCATGAAGGACTACCAGGACATCCTCACGTTCAAGAAGGAACGCCACGCGATCATCCAGCTCAATCGGCCGGAAAAGATGAACGCGCTGAGCCACAATCTGCGTGCCGAACTGTTCGACGCGCTCAAGGACTTCGAGGTGGACCCGGAGGTCCGCGTCATCATCATCCGCGGGTCGGGGCGCGCCTTCAGCGCTGGCTACGACCTTTCTGGCATTTCGCAGGCGAACGACGATCGGGACTATGTCGAGCGTCGCAGCGGCCTCCCGAACGTCGGGCCGATCCATCCCGGGCAGGGCCAGTGGCCCCAGCACCTGCTGAGCGGCTACTGGCAGATCTGGGAGCTGGCAAAGCCGGTGATCGCGCAAGTGCACGGCTATTGCCTGGCTGGCGGCACGGAGCTGGCGACGATGTGTGACCTCATGTTCGTCGCCGACGACGCGATCATCGGCTACCCGCCCGTCCGCGCGATGACACCGGTCGACATCGTTTACCACCCGTGGCACATGCATCAGAAGAAGGCGCGCGAGCTGCTCTACAGCGGCGATAGTGTCACGGGCCGCGAAGCCGTGGAGATCGGCTGGGCAAACCGGGCGCTGCCGGTGGACCAACTGGCGGCGGCGACGGAAGCGTTCGCTGAGCGCATCGCGAACGTCGACTCGGCGATGCTGCAGATGTCGAAGCGGCAGGTGAACCGCGTGTACGAAGTCATGGGTCTGCGAACGTCGCTGGCCGTAGGTGGCGACATCCAGGAGCTCGGCCGGGTGCGCCCCGGCGGCGAACAGTTCGGAAAGATCGCGCGCGAAAAGGGGCTGAAGGCTGCACTCGATTGGCGCGACGGGCCATTCGAGGACTACGGAAGCGCCCCTGCCTCGTCGCCGAAGCCTTCCGGCGCGGCCTGGTGAGCACCGGCGCGCAGGAGATGCGGAGCGCGCCCGGCGCCCGGGAGTTCGACGAGTTCCCGCTGCACCGCACCCTCGGCCTGAAGCTCGAGGAGGCCCGTACCGGGTTCGCCCGCATCCGGCTGGACACCAGTCCGCTCACGCTGGGAGGGGTGGGCGGGAGTGTCCATGGCGGCGTCCTGGCGGCGATGGTGGACATCGTGATGTTGCGCGCGCTCTTCGCCACGATCGAGCCGGGCGACCAACCGGCGGGCACCGCGGACCTTGACATCACGTACCTTCGCCCGGCCCTGGGCAAGCGTATCTACGCCGAAGCGACGGTGCTCCGGAAGGGGCGCCAGCTCGCAGTCACGGAAGTGAGTATCTTGGACGACAGCGGCAAGCTGTGCGCGAAGGGTAGGACGATCTACGCCTTCCGCGCGGGGAGCTGACCACCGGAGGAGACAGAGGGATGAGCGACTTACCGCTGGATGGCGTGCGCGTGCTGGAGATCGGCGGCGGCGTTGCGGCTGCTTTCGCCGCACGACTGTTGGCCGGGTATGGCGCGGAGGTGGTGCGAAGCGAAGGGCCTCCAGGCCGGCTCACACCGGACGAAGAAGTGTACCTGCTCGCCGGGAAGCGCCGCGTGGCGGTAAGTGACTCGGAGCTCCGGAAGATCGCTCTTCGGGCCGACATTGTGATCGAGGACGGGACGCCGGGAGCGCTCGCGCGGCAAGGGCTCGCACCCGAGGAGTTGCGGCGCGCAAAGCCGGAACTCGTGATCGTCTCAATCACCGTGTTCGGACAGAACGGGCCGTATGCCGAGTACGAACACACGAACCTCGTCGCGCACGCCATGGGCGGAATTATGTCGCTCACCGGTGATTCGTCGCGGCCGCCGCTGGTGAACGGCGGGAACCAGGCGTATCAGCTCGCGGGGCTGAACGGCTTCAGCGCGGCAGTGACGGCTTACTACGGCGCGCTGGTCCACGGAGAGGGCGACTGGATCGACATCAGCGTGCAGGAGTGCGCCGCCGGGATGCTCGAACTGTTTGGCCCGCGCACGGAGTACGAGCAGACAGACGCCTACGTCCGCGCGGGGAACCATATCTCTGCGACGTGGGGCATCTACCCGTGCGCCGATGGCTTCGCGGGCGTTTGTTGCCTGGCGAGGCAGGTTCCCGCGCTGTTCCGTGTCCTCGGAGACCCGGAACTACAGGACGCCCGCTTCCTCGACCCGCTGCAACGGCTCGAAAACGACGATGAGCTCCAGGCGAAGCTCTTCGCCTGGTTCGCGGAGCGGACGAAAGCGGAGGTCCTGGCACTCGCCCACCGAACAAGGTCCCATTCGGCGCCGTGCTCACGCCGAAGGAGCTGCTGGAGAGCCACCAGCTCAACGAACGCGGCTACTTCGACCGCATGCGAACTCCAGGTGGCGAGGTCGCCACGGCCCCCGGCCGGCCGTTCCTCGGGTTCCGTTGGCGGGGGGGCGACGTGCAGGCGGCCGGGCAGGACAGCGACGCCGTTCGCGCCGAATGGCTGGGGGTAACCGCGTGAAAAGGCTACCGCTCGAAGGCATTCGCATCGCGGACCTCTCGATGATGTGGGCGGGGCCGTACGCGACACGCATCCTCGCGGAGATGGGCGCGGAAGTGCTGAAGATCGAGTCGCCGAGCGCGTGGGACAACGTCCGGACGCTCATCCCACAGCCCGATGCTCCCGAGCCCTGGAACTCGAGCTACTACTTCAACGACTACAACCGCGACAAGAAATCAGTCACGCTCGACCTCGCGCAGGAAGCGGGGCGGGACATCTTCCTGCGGCTTGTCGAACACTGCGACGTGGTGATCGAGAACTACCGCGCAGACGTGATGGAGAAGCTCGGGCTGACGTACGAGGTCTTGCGCGAACGGAAGCCCGACCTGGTGATGGTGAGCATGGCCGGGTTCGGGAAGACAGGAGACGAGCGGGACCACGTTGGCTTCGGGCCAATCATCGAGCAGATGGCGGGCATGGCCTCGCTCGCCGGGTACGGCGACGACGGCATCCCCTACAAGACGGGCATCTCCTACGGCGACCCCATCGCCGGTATCGCTGCCGTGGGGGCCATCGTGCTGGGGCTGATCAAGCGGCGGAAGACGGGAGAGGGTACTTTCGTGGACCTCGCCCAGCGCGAAACGATGGCGGCGCTCATCGGCGAGGCATTCGTCGCGGCCTCGTTGCGGGGAGAGGAACCGGTCCACCGCGGCAATCGTTCGCCGCGGTACGCCCCCCAGGGAGTCTACCGCACGCAGGGGCAGGACCAGTGGATCGCAATCTCCGTCCGGACCGATGAAGAATGGCGCGCCCTCACCGGGGTGATTGGGGCGAGCGAGCTGGCGCCCCTGACCTACGAGGAGCGGCAGGCGAAGCACGACGACCTGGACGCCCGGCTGGAGGCCTGGACCTCGGCGCAGGACCCACAGGTAGCGATGGAACGGCTGCAAGCGGCGGGGGTACCGGCGGGCCGCGTACTCGACACGAAGGAGATCCACGACGACCCGCACCTGGCGGCACGCGGGTTCTGGGTGCGGCTGCCACACCCGAAGATGCGCCCCTGGCGGCAGCCACGCGGCGCGTGGCGGCTGGCGGAGGCAAACCCGCAGCTCCAGCGGCACGCGCCGCTCTTCGGAGAACACACTCGCGAGGTTCTGGCCGAACTGCTCGGTATCGCGGAAGCGGAGTTCGATGCGCTGGAGGCCGCAAACGTGATCGGCACGCGGCCCGTGAACCCTACCGTCGGTTAGGCACCACAACCGAGCGAGGTGGAGGGGCCTCGCGCCGCCGTGTGCCCCGTGGCCGCCTTAGCGGAGGCCCCGACGCCACCTTCGCGTGAGCACCATGTGCATCGAAGGAATTGACAGCGTGCATTTGATTCGCGTATGACAGGGCCGGGCAGGGCGAGCCCGAGGTTTCCCCTGTACCACCGCTCGAGGGGGAGCGTGATGGAGCGCACGAACTACTGGACACGAAGAATCCGGCGACGGACGTTGCTCACAGGTAGTGCCACGGCAAGTGCGGGGCTCGCAGGCTGGGCACTTGCCGGGTGCGGCGACGATGACGACAACGGTGGCACCGGCGGCAATGGGAGCACGGAAACGCCCGGTGGTGTTCGCCCGGGCACCGCAACGGCGCCAACCCCCACCGTCGCAGGCGAACAGATCAAGCGCGATGGCATCTTCAATCTCCGCCAGAGCGCGCCATTCGCGAATATCAGCATCTATAACGGGCTTGATAGCGGGCTCTACTTCGGGCTCATCACGCCGATCTACGACCACCTCTGGTACACGCCGCTCGATACCGGGATTCGCGAAAACTTCCTGGCGGAGAACATCGAGCAGCCAGACCCGCTGCACTTCACCGTCACGCTCAAGGAGGCGGTCTTCCAGGACAAACCGCCGATCAGTGGCCGCAAGGTCACGGCCAATGACGTGAAGGCGAGCTTCGAAGCAGCGTCACAAGCGACGAAGATTTCGAACAGCTCCTGGTGGACGCAAGTCCTGGATAAGGTCGACGCCGTGGATGAACGGACGGTTGCCTTCACGCTGAAGGCGGTCGACGCGTGGACCTTTAGCACGACGAACGCCGGTAGTCCGCTCGCGGGGTCGATCCTCCCGGAAGAGCATGCAAAGGACCAGGGCCAACTGGAGAAGGACCCGATTGGCAGCGGACTGTTCGAGTTTGTGAGCCAGGAGAACGGCACGAACTTCGCGTTGAAGCGGAACGAAACGTACCGCGAGAAGGGGAGGCCGAACCTGGCCGGCTACCAGTACAAGCTCATCCAGGAGCAGGCTGCGGCGCTGGCGGCGTTTTCTGCGAAGGAGATCGACAGCGTCGTGCCGGGGAACAAGCTGGAGCGCGACCAGCTCACGCAGCAGCACGGCGACGCGGTCTTTCCGGACCTCGAGCTGAACCGAGCGGTGTGGATGGTGCAACCGCGAGGCGATGGCGAATGGGCCGACCCGCGTGTATCGCAAGCGATCAGCCTGGCACTCAACAAGGATGAGATGGTCGAGCTCATGGGCTTTGGCGAGGGACAGGCGAGCGGTCCTGTGCCGCCCACATTCGCAAGCCATGCGCTGACCGAGGCCGAAATCGCTGAGACCTTCGGGAGGCATGACCCGGTCGAAGCGAAGGCGCTGCTCGACGCCTCCGGCTTCGATACGACCAGGGAGTATCAGATCAAGTTCATCACGCCCGGGGACAGCTACGCGCAGTTCGCGCAGATCGTGCAGTCGCACCTGGATAAACACCTCGGGATCAAGACGAAGCTGGTGGGCGAGGACTTCGGGAAATGGCTGGCGCAGTCGCTGTACGGTTCGGACTACGACGGCTTCATCGTCTACCCAACGCTGGAGTACGACGACCCGAGCAGCTACATCGGTGCATATCAGCTCGAGATCGGCGGACGCCCAAACTGGGCCGGCTGGGAGAACGAGGCGCTGAACGACATCGTGGTGCGGCAGAAGGCGACGCTGGACGACACCGAGCGGGCGAAGCTGGTCCATGACCTGCAGCGCCAGGCGTGGGAGGTTGGGGCTCCCTTTATCCCGACCTTTGTCCGGGTGTCCGGGAGCGTCTACTGGAAGCACGTGAAGGGCCTGGTAACGGGCCGGGGGAGCTACCGCTACCTCGCCGGCAGCACGTATATCGACAAGGGGTAGGAGCGGAGGGTGCCATGCGCCAGTATGCGCTGCGGCGGATGCTCTACCTGCCGCTCATCATCGCGGTGGTCTCGTGCCTCACGTTCTTCACGTTGCGGCTGCCGGTATCGCGAGACCCGGTCGCCTACCACTCCACCCAGTCGACGACGGTCGAGCAGCAAGAGGCGATCCGGAAGGAGTTCGGGCTCGATAAGCCCGTGCTCCAGCAGTTCGTGACATGGCTGGGCGAAGTGGCACGGGGGGACCTGGGGAAGACCTTCCGGAGCAACCAGCCGGTCTGGCCGGAAGTGCAACGGCGGCTGCCGATCACGTTCGAAATCCTGGCGCTGGCGCTGACCTTCAGCACGCTCATCGGGGTGACGTTTGGCGTATTGAGCGCGGTGAAGCAGAACAGCCTCATCGACTACTGCGCGCGCTTCTTCGCGGTGTTCGGGCAGTCGATCCCGGAGTTCTTCCTGCTCGTGCTGCTCATCGTGTTGCCATCGATCTGGTGGAACTACTCTCCGCCGGTGGGCGGACATGTGTCCATCTTCGAAGACCCGTGGGAGAACCTGCGGCTCTACGTGCCACCCGCGGTGGTGCTCGGACTCGGCGGCGCCGCGGCCATGATGCGGCTCACTCGTTCGACGATGCTCGAGGTGTTGCGGCAGGACTACGTCCGGACGGCGCGCGCAAAGGGTATCGCCGGGCACCGGGTGGTGTTGGCGCACGCGCTGCGAAACTCGCTCATCCCCATCGTGACGCTGCTCGGGTCTCAGGTGACGGTGCTCTTCTTCGGGTCGGTCATCTTCGAGCTCATCTTTAGTATCAACGGCATCGGACAGTTCTTCTTCGTCTCGGTTACCACGCTGGACTTCCCGGTGATCCAGTTCCTGGTCCTCTATTCGGCGATCGTCGTCGTGGTACTCCACCTGTTGGTTGACCTTTCATACGCCGTCATCGACCCACGCGTGAGGTACAACTGATGGCTGCGCGGAGTCCCGTCGCCACGACGGGGTACGACTGGACGTTCCGGCGACGGCCGCAGCGCCGGGTGCGGCGCCTCGGCCGGCTGGCCGCCGAGCATCCACTGGGCGTGTTCGGGCTGGTGGTCCTCATGGGCTTCGTGATCCTCGGAGTACTCGGCCCGTACATCGCACCCTACGACCCTCGCGAACTTCGCGCCGGGCAGCCGTTCGCCGGCCCATCGCTCGACCATCCCTTCGGCACCAACAACCTCGGCCAGGACGTGTTCAGCCGCGTCATCGCGGGAGCGCGCATCTCCCTCGTGATCGCGAGTGCGGCAGTGTTTTTCGGCGCCGGGCTTGGGGCGCTGCTGGGAATGGCCGCCGGGTACTACGGACGCTGGGTCGACTACCTGTTGCAGCGGTCGAGCGAGGCGTTCTCTGCGTTCCCGGCCCTCGTGTTGTACTTCCTGCTAATCGCCGCCTTCGGACAGAGCCCGAAAACGATCGTCTTCGCCATCGGCATCAGCGCGCTCTTTTCCGGCAACCGGGTGCTGCGCGGCGCCACGATGATCGAAGCGCGCAGCACCTATGTGGAGGCTGCACGAGCGATGGGCTGCAGCGAGACCCGCATCTTTCTCCGGCACGTGGTCATCAACGTGCTGCCCCTGACGGTGGTGCTGATGAGCGGCGCACTGGGTGCCGCGATCCTCGCCGAGTCGGCGCTGGCGTTCCTTGGGCTCGGGGTCGAGCCGGGCACGCCGTCGTGGGGTATCGACATGAGCGGCCAGAATCTCTCGTTCGCGCGGCTGGGGAACTGGCACATCGTTGTGTTCCCGGGTATCGCTATCAGCCTGGTGGTGCTGGCTGCAAACCTGTTCGGCGACGCCCTGCGTGACATTTGGGACCCGCGCCTGCGGAAGTAGACACAGCTTCGGCGGCACTTCCCTGGAGCCAACCCTTCGGCGTGCTGCCCGGCGAACAGAGCGGAAGCGGCCCGCGGCGGCCCGTCCGGGGTAGGATGCTGGAAACGGAACCGAGGGGGTGGCCATGCCGCGCGTCGATCTGCCAACTGGAGCATCGATCTATTACGAGGAGTTTGGCGAGGGCTTCCCGCTCCTCCTGTTCGCCCCGGGCGGCATGGATAGCCGGTTGGAGATGTGGTACCAGGCGCCGTGGAACCCGATCGAGGCGCTGTCGCCGTACTTCCGCGTCATCGCGATGGACCAGCGGAATGCGCATCGCAGCTTCGCGCCGCTTGCGGTCACGGACTGGGGCGACCTTGCCGCCGACCAGGCCGCGCTCCTGAACGCGCTGGGGATCGAGCGAACGCACATCATGGGCGGCTGCATCGGCAGCTCGTTCTGCCTGCGCTTCATGCACGACAACCCCGGGCGAACCACCGCGGCTATCCTTCAAAATCCCATCGGCCTGCGCGGCGGTAACTTCGACGGCTTCAAAGGGATGTTCGAGATCGCCGCGAGGACGGCTGAAGAGGGCGGGATGCAGGCCGTCGTCGATGCGGCGCTGGCAAACGACCGGTTCCAGCAGAACCACGCGGGCGGGCTCTGGGCAGCGCGAATCGCGGCAGACGAAGCGTTCCGCGAGGAGATGCTGAAGATGGATGCGACGGAATATGCCCGGATACAGCGTGGGACGAGCGACGCCTTCTTCGGGCGGTCGGACTTCGTGTTCAGTGTGACGCGGGAGTGGGTAGAGACCCTCGATGTGCCGCTCCTGGTGCTCGCGGGGCACGACGACTTCCACCCGACGGAGACCGCCCGGGAGATCGCTGAACTGGCGCCAAAAGCGACCTATGTGGAGGAATGGGCGCCGCCGGAGGTACGTGAGCGAACGATCGAGACGGCGAGGGAGTTTTTGCTGGCGAATACGCCGAAGTAGGGAATTGGCGATTGGCGCGATGGAGCGCGGCGCGTGGAGCGCCCTGGCGTTGCGCGCGCCCGGCGCTCCTCGACAGTCGCGGTACTGACCGGCGGCCTCGCCGGGATGGCGCCCGGACACTGGGCACCGGACACTGCGCACTCGGGCGGTCCGGGGGAACTTCCCAAACCGCTCCGGCGTCCGTATAACGCACGTGTATGAGTGCGGGCGCAGCTTAACCGCTCGCGATCGGCTGGTTGATATAATTCTCCCACTCCGGTGGGAGCACACCGGCCGGAGCCGCGGTTCTGTGTGCTACGGAGCCCCCGAGCCCCGCCCCGCACCCAGGCCAGCACAACGCCCCCGGGAGTGGAGCTTCGTGGAAGACCCGCGGATCGTAGCCGAACGCATCATCTCCAACGTCGAAAAGGTCATCATCGGAAAGGATCGCGAGCTGCGGCTGGCGGTCACCGCTCTGCTGTGCAATGGGCACATGCTCATCGAGGACGTGCCGGGCGTTGGGAAGACGATGCTCGCACGTGCGATCGCGGTCTCGACGGGCTGTACGTTCCGCCGCATCCAGTTCACACCAGACCTGTTGCCGAGCGACGTGACCGGTGTATCGATCTACAACCAGAAGCTGGG
>JALOAP010000564.1 GCA_023228745.1 Dehalococcoidia bacterium
TGACCTTCCAGTTCTCCCGTTCGTTGAAAACCAACGTCCCGTACTTCGTCTCGATCTTGCCCGGCGTCCCGTGCTCGGCAATGCACTTGGCTTCCAGTTTCTTCGCCCGTTCCTCGAGCGCCTTCAGTTCCGTCTTAACCCGTGCCAAATCTGTAAAACACCTTTTCATTTCATTTACCTCCCATTGACTTTTAACTTACTTTTACCTTACTGTACTAATTTATTACACTGCTGTCAAATCTAATTTCCTTCTCTCACTTCCTTTGCATAAAATCTTTTATCACTCCACACATTAAGCATGTTTTCCAACCCCCTCAAAGACTCGACCCACCGATCCCGCTTAGGTCGGGCTTTCAAACCATACAAGGACCTGGTAGCGAGATAATCAATCGCCTCAGAAAGATCTTTCCTCTGCTCTTCCAGCAAATCCATATCCACGTCCTCAATTATCAGTCTTTCATTTGCCATTCCCCTGCCCCCTCATTTAGAATCCGGAGATCACTCCGAAAAAGAATATCGATATTATCCACCAGAAAATTCCCACGACGATAGCCGCAGGCACTGCCGCGATTGCCAGCTTGATCAGGAATCCAATCAAGTTGGAAAACGAAATATCCAGCTCAGTGACGATGACTTTCTGCTTCTCGCTCATTTTCTTTCACCTCCCAAATTTTAAAAATCCAATTTTCATCTGAAGTGTAATATTACGTTACCGGAATAATCGGCGTTTCCGTCAGGTTCGTATGCAGGGCGCCTGGACCGTTGCCCTCATCGTCTGCCATGACATACACCATAGTGCCATTATCCAGTTTGAAAGCAATTCCATGCTGGCCATAGTCATACTCGACGTACTGCACCTTGACGATCTTCCGGCCAAGCAGAACCTTCTGCGCTGCCCGTTCCCACTGCAAAATCAATTTATCTTTCGGTGCCATTTTTATTCCTCCTCATTCATGATTCGATTTGCAACCCACGCCCAATACCCGCTCCGGGTATCGTCGTTGGCCACCTCATACTTCTTGTTCCCATTTTTCTGTCCTCCTGTTTAAATATGGCAATCACAGATCGTTATCAAAGTGTCGTCAGGCAACGACTCGAACAATTCCATGAACTTGGCGCTCCAGTCATATTCCAATTTTTCATCGATAACCAACCCCCACCAGCCCATCTCACCTTTCTCATACCACTTGCCGTCCACGATCACGGCAAACGGCAGCAATGCCTTGCACTTGGCATTCTCAATGTAGGCACTCCGGCCGCCGGCCCTGACTCGCCAGACCTCGTGAGCATCACCGAAAAACGGCATCAGGTCAGCTTTCTGCAGGGCATCCACCCACGGATAGGCGCGATAAACCTTCCGGGCCTCCTCAATATCCGGATACATTCCCCGAACCTCGGCCCAAGTCGGCGGAACTTCCAGTCCGGCAGTCACCTCCTCAAACTTGTCATAACGCTCCGCCGCTTCTTCCATTGCATCGGCATACATCCCCTCGAAGTCGATATCCCCCTTCCTGAGTTGATCCGCATATCCTTCCCGGGCTCTGTTGCCAAAAACCCCCGGTTCCCCGACCGTTGCCTCGGCACCTTCCTTGACCTTGAAATAACCAGTCCACCGGCCGCCGACCTGATACCAGTCCCATTTTGAATTCGGATTGTGCCAGTAGCCATACCGACCGGTTTTCGGATCGCGCTCGGAATACCCGACGTAATCCGCCATGAACTGCTCGAACGTCGGGTACAGTTCAGTAAACGGCACTGTCCTCTTCTCCAGTTCTTCCGGCACAACGTGGCTGTCTGAACTGGTCCAGGGTTTGGTCCGGAACATGTCGTCCCACTTCGAAACGAGCCGGCCGTCCGGCAAAACAACCACTTCAGTAGTGCCGGTCAGCCATTTCTCATGCTCCTCATCCTCCGTATCGTTGAATTCCATGAACTCTTCCGGGCAGTCTCCCATATTGTTCTCCTGAAACGGCGCCAACTGCTCTTCCCAATTGTCTCCAAAAACCATCACTGTAAAATGCGACATTTTCCTTACCTCCCAACTTTAATCGTGATTGTGATTTCCTGCCCCGGTTCGAGGACAGTTTCTCGTCCTTGTGCTTTCAATTCCCTTTTCAATTCGTTGATCAGTTTAATGTTCTGGTCCTGGCTTTCGCTCACCTCCTTTAAAATACCCTCCAGTTCATCTTTCTCAGAGACGGCATCCTGATACATATGCTCAATCCCGGCCCACTCCTCTTTCAATTGAGCAATCTCCTCCCTCGCCTCGTTCAATTCAGATCTCAATTCATCCCGCTGATTCTCCACCAATTCCATGGCATGCCGCAGGGTTTTCAATTCATCTTCAAGACTCATTGCCATTTTTCAATCTCCTTATAAAATTTCAATGATTTTAGGCGCCTGGCAATTCTCAGCATATTCCTGAGCCTCTTCCAATGTTTCAAAAATTTCATTGCCGGAACCGTCCTCTTTCAGGCAGATACTTGCATATTCCGCCCCGCCGTGAGTTTCAATTACGATGTAGCTCATTTTTCAACCTCCTTATAAAATTTCCTCATCGCTTTGAAATAGTTATCTGCT
>JALOAP010000565.1 GCA_023228745.1 Dehalococcoidia bacterium
GCTTGGCCGCGTCGCCACGGAGGTCGCAACGCTCCTGCGCGGCAAGCACAAGCCAACGTTTGAGCCCCACCTCGACATGGGCGATTTCGTGATCGTGGTGAACGCCTCGAAGGTGCGCCTCAGTGGTGGCAAGAGCGCTGAGAAGAACTACTACCGGCACTCCGGCTACCCCGGCGGCCTCAAGGTGCGCTCCTTCGAAGAGCAGCTCGCCCGCTTCCCCGACCGCATCATCCAGGACGCGGTCTGGGGGATGCTCCCCGGCGGTTCGCTCGGCAAAAAGATGCTGAAGCACCTGAAGGTTTACGCCGGCCCGGATCACCCGCACGCATCGCAGGTCACCGGGTCCGAGCGCGCTCGCGCAGCCCGCGAGGCCGCCGCAGCGGAGAGCCTGCTCGCGCCGCGAAAGGCGCCCCGCCTGCGGCCGCTGAGCCAGGCGCAGCAACCCGGCGTTCTGGAGGAATTCCCCGAGGCCGAGGCAGCCGTCGAGGCTCCCGCGCCCGAGGCTCCGCCGTCGCCTATTGAAGAGCCGACGACGCTGCCGCAGGATGCCTCCAGCGCCGGCGCCGATGCCGCTCTCGAGCCGGAAGCCGTTGCCGAAGCTGCCGAGGCCCCTGTTGAGGAAGCCGAGGCCAAGCCCCGGCGACGCCGCAAGGCCGACGCAGAAGCCGAAGCACCCGCCGAGGCCACCGCAGAAGAGAAGAAGCCCCGCCGCCGTGCGGCGAAGTCCGAGTCCGAGGAGTAACCTATGGCAGACCAGCAGTACTACTACGGCACCGGCCGCCGGAAGACCTCCGTCGCCCGTGTGCGTCTCTACCCCGGTAACGGCGCCGTTGTCGTCAACGGCAAGCCCATGGAGGAGATCTTCTCCCGGGACCTCCACCGCGCCGAGATCCTTGCGCCACTGCGCAGGCTCGGTCGGGAAGGCCGCTTCAGCGCCACCATCAAGTGCGAAGGCGGCGGAGTGACCGGCTGGGCGGGCGCCATCAAGATGGGCATCGCCCGCGCCCTCGTCGCCGCCGATCCTGAATCCAAGCCGCTGCTCAAGCGGGGCGAGAACATGCTCACCCGCGACGCCCGGATGAAGGAACGCAAGAAGCCCGGACTGAAAAAGGCGCGGAAGGCGCCGCAGTTCACCAAGCGCTAACGCGCTCACTCTTCGGACTCAAAGCGAAGGCCCCTCGTCGAGGGGCCTTTGCCGTTGTGCAAGCTACTGGTACTGGACGTAATCCGGCTGCGGCACGATCTCCATCATGTCCGCGGGTTGGAACATGTCGATGTCTTCGTCGAAGAAGAGCTTCATGCCGCCATGGGGTGCGCCCTGGTCCACAACGTACCACTGGTAATGCTGCAGCTTGATCTCGCGGCCCCCGAACCCGTCCATATCGACCACCAGGTCGACCCCGGGCAGCCTTTCGATGAGCGCCTTGTTCGTGATCATCGATTCTGTGAACTGGTGCACCACCAGGATCTTCGAAGGGAGCCGGGTTTCGTCGACGACCTCCTGAAGCATCTGTTGGGCGGTGTTGATCGCGCTCGCGTCCATGCTCCCGATGAACGTACCGGGCGTCACCCCCGGTGGCATCGTCCACTCCGGGTCGAGCGCGAGGTGGACGCGCGGGTGGGTGAGGTAGGGCAGGATGCGTTGTACTTCGCTCGCCACGTCGCTCGTGCCGATCTGCAGGTCGAGAAACACGATGAAGTCGTAGATCTCGGCGATCGCGACATACTGCTGGATAAGCTCACCGGGCATTCGGTAGAGGTGTGAGCCATCCGCCTGGGGGCTGTCCTGCGCCACCGCCGCAATCAGGTGCAGAGCACCGACAGCCTGCCGGTTGCCGTTCACCTCGTCGTAGGCGTCAGCCATCTCCTGCAGCGATGCCCCGAGCCTCTCGTATGAGTCGAACTCACCCAGCACCCCGAGCCACCGGTTGCCCGGATAGCCGTAGTAGGCGATGACCTGGCAGTTCTGGAACAGGGAACGGCTACTGGCCGGGAACAATGCTGAGTCGCCCGCCGCGGCAGCCCGCGGTTCGTAGCACTCCGTCGGCACGGCAGGAGGTGGTGTCGGTGTTGGCGTTGCCGTCGGTGTAGGGGTGGCCGTTGGCGTTGCTGTTGGTGTCGGCGTCGCGAGTGGTCGTCCAAGAAAATCTCGTGCCGCCCCAGGCGTGCCGATCCCGCCTTCGAGTCCAACAAGAATTGCGAGTATGCCGAGCGCAAGGCCCACCCCGACAGCTCCACCGATCATCATCCCGGGCCTGAAAATTCGCAGGAAACTCCTCCTCCTGGTGTAGGTGCGGTAGGTGCTCTCGAAGAGGCTAACAAATCTCTTGTTGCTAAACCGTGCACGAAGCCGCCAAAAGTTGCCTATCGGATCACGGACCAGTAGAACGCCCATGGAGGGAAGAGATGCAATCGAACTTCGCGGAGACTCCCGGCCTCCGCATGCACTACCTTCAACAGGGCACGGGAGACCCCGTCGTCCTCATCCACGGGTTTCCCGAAACCTCCTACGAATGGCGCCACCAGATGCCCGCCCTCGCCGAAGCCGGATACGCCTGCTTCGCGCCCGATGTCCGCG
>JALOAP010000566.1 GCA_023228745.1 Dehalococcoidia bacterium
GACCAGGGCTGTCCCGATGTAAATCCACCAGAGCTCTGCCGCCGGCGCCAGCAAGAGCGAAACGACGACCAGCATCACCGAGTACCGGAAGATCTGCGTCCGTGTTATCGCCGAGCCGTCGGTAACCGGGAGCATCGGCACTCCCGCTTCCGCGTAATCGTCCTTCAGCCGGAGTGCAAGTGCCCAGAAGTGAGGCGGTGTCCAGAAGAAGATGATGGCGAACATCACCCACGCAGCAAGCCCGGCATCGCCCGTCACGGCTGCCCAACCCACGGTCGGCGGGAACGCCCCTGCGGCGCCGCCGATAACAATGTTCTGAGGGGTCCGCCGCTTCAGCCAGACGGTGTAGATGAAGACGTAGAACAGCAACCCCGAAAGCGCCAGGATCGCCGCGGCAAGGGTCGTGGTCGCCCACAGGAACAGGAAGGCGCCTGCGCCCAGCGCGATACCAAATGAGAGCGCATGCGACGGTTCGATCTCGCCGGTGACCAGCGGGCGGTGCTGGGTGCGCCGCATGATGCTGTCGATGTCCCGGTCGTACCAGCAGTTGATGGTGTTCGCGCCAGCGGCCGACATCGCGCCACCGATGAGCGTCGCCAGGATGAGCCACGGCGAGGGCCAGCCCCGCTCCGCGACCACCATCGCGGGCACCGTTGTGATCAGAAGCAGCGAAATGATGCGCGGCTTCGCAAGGGAGATGTACCCCCGCATCGCGGTGCTCAATGGCACACGAGTCATCGCCGCAGCATTCGCGCTCAAGCAGGTACCTCAATTCCGGCCGGTGTCCGGACGCCACGCCGCTCGCTCACCGGAGCGTAGTAGGCGAACATCGCACCCACGGCCAAAGCAAACCATACGCCTGCTGCGATGGTTGTGTGCGACACGGTGAGTGGCTCGGGGAACTCGTACCACACGTTCAGCGCGCCAACGATGACCTGTGCGGTGAAGAGTGCGCCTGTGGCGACTGCGACTGGCCCCGCCCAGAAGAACTGGCGCCGTTCGCGCCACGCCAGGGCCACGAATGGCCCAAGCACGAAGACCAGCCCGCCAGCAAGATAGCGGTGCAACATGTGAGTGATTTCCTGGTCATCGTTCCCGGGGAGCAACGAAGCAGCACCATTACAGCCGGGCCAATCCGCACAGGCCGTCGCCGCGCCGCTCTCCGTCATGTAGCCACCGACCCACATCGCGATGGCCAGCCAGATGAGTGAAGCAACGGCCAGGATGCCGATCTTCCGCGCTGCCACCTTCTGGGCCCCGCTGATCACCTGCTCCCGGTGTGCCGGGTCTTCCAGGTACATCGCCACCGCCACCGCGACCTGGCAGAGGAGCACAATCATCGCCGTCACAAGGTGGGTCGCGACGACCTCGGGGGGCAGTTCACGCCAGACGGTGATCGCCCCGAGCACTCCCTGGAACCCCACGAGCGGCACCGTCACGATGGCCGTCACGACAATGAACCGCACGTGACGGTAGTACTTCCACGCCATAAGCGCGGTGCCGATCACCATGAGCCCCACGACGGAGGCGACGAACCGGTGGGAGAATTCGATCCAGGCTTCCGTGTGCCCGGAAGGAGGCAGCGCACCCCCGTGGCACGTGGGCCAGTCCGGGCAGCCAAGGCCCGACCCGCTTGCGCGGACAAAGGCTCCGACGGCTACCAGGAATAGGGTGGCGACGGCAGTGGCGGCAGCGAGGCGTTCGGCGTTGGTCATTCCGATGGTTCACAGCAGGCTGGGGTGCTGTACTCGCGACACACGCACGCACTAGCCGGACGGCTCGTCCGGCGCCGTCCCCCCATCCCGATGCAAAGATTGCCACAAGAGCAGGGGTCGCGCCACTAAAATCCTTGACTACCGTCTAACCACCTCAATCCGTCGACCAGCACGCTGCCAACCGACATCTCCCAGTGCAGATGCGCCCCGGTCGATAGGCCCGTCGAGCCCACGTAGCCAAGCACGCTCCCCTTCGTCACCCGGTCTCCCACTGCGACGGCCCGCTCCTGCATGTGCCCGTACAGCGAGAAGATCCCCGCCCCGTGGTCCACCGCGACAATGTTTCCCCGCACAAGGTAGAGGTCGCTCATGACGACGACGCCGTCGTTGGTCGCCAGGATAGGCGTGCCGAAGTTCGCACCGAAGTCCGTGCCGCCATGGTGCCCCTGCACGGGTCCGCCATTGAACGATCGCTGCTCGCCGAAGTACCCCGTGACCTCGAACTCCTCGCCGAGCGGGTGGCCCCATCCCGGTTGCCACTTCCGCGCGCTGCGCCCCGCATAGATCCCTGGCAACAATGGGCCCTCGTCCGGGGGTGGCGGCGGTGGTGGTGGCGGAGGCGTTGCACCCGGTTCGGGCTCCGGTGTTGGCGTCGGTTCGGGAATCCAGATGTGATCGACGGTCCAGTCGGTCTTCTGCACCCAGATGTCGTACGACGTTCGGAACGCGCCCCCGTGTGCTTCGACGATGTCGATGTCCAGGCGCGTCACCCCCTCGGGGTCCGCTACACCAATCCCGGCATATCCCTCGATGCCGCTCCCCGAAGGAGCGAGGATGTACGACCGTCCGAACACGTGGG